>CAZOXS010000453.1:0-4423 GCA_964583785.1 uncultured Victivallales bacterium | reverse complement strand
GGTCTGGTGGACTGGCACCTGATTACCCTCTTCTGCGGGTTGTTCATCGTCGTGCGCGCCTTCAACCAGACCGGTCTGCCGACGCAGGGGCTGGCGTGGCTGACGGCGCAAGGAATGCCGATTTCCAATCCGTACTGGCTGAGTTTCTCCTCGATTTTGCTGAGCAATGTCGTCAGCAACGTGCCGGCCACGGTCTTGATCGCGCCGCATCTGGAAGGCAGTCCGCCCGCGACCTGGTATGTGCTTTCGCTCGCCACGACCTATGCCGTCAACCTGCTGACCATCGGCAGCATGGCCAACCTGATCGTCATCGAACAAGCGGCCCCGTTCGGTATCCGGATCACGTTCCGGGACTACGCCCGCGTCGGCTTGCTCGTCACCACCGCGAATCTAGCCATCCTGCTGGGCTGGATCTACCTCCGCACCTAGCGCTGACCAAAACATGGTCTTGCGTGCCCGCGGGGCATCCGATACAATGAAAACGAATTAAGTTCGTGACCAGACAAGTCCGCAGGTGGGGAACGGTTATGCCCGGCAAAAGGCGATATGGCAGTCGTACGGGACAGACGATGATCGAGTATCTGATCATCGCTGCCATGCTGCTGGCCACGGTGCCAGTCATGGCGATCTTCCTCCGTGCCCTGCGGCAGCAAAGTGCGCGTACACTGGAACTGGCGGCTTCGGAATACCCGTGATATTACAACAACAGAAGGGAGTCGGAACATGAGCAGGAACAGGAAGAGCGGACAGACCATGGTGGAGTACATCATCATCGTCGTCATCATCGCCATCGCCGCGATTGCCATCTTCGGCATTTTCGGTGATACCATCCGCCAGAAACTCGGCGGCGCGGTTGCCGAGCTGGGTGGAGATACCGGGGCGGCGGAAGAGGCCGTCGGCGAAACCGGTTCATCGCAGCAATGGCTGAAGGATCTCGACAGCGGCGGCGCGGGCAACTGAAAACGGCGGTTGCCATGTCACCCTTAGCCGTATGGAGAGGTCACGACACACAACCAGCCGTGGCGCGCGCCGGACAGTCCTTGATCGAGGCCTGTCTGGCGCTGCTGATCCTCTGCCTGGTGTTTATGGGGTTCTTCCAGGTCTCGCAATTGATCGCCGCCCGTCAGGTTCTGTATCATGCGGCGGCGCGCGGCGCGCGGGCCAAGATGGTCGGGTTCAACCGCTTCATGGTGGACAAGGCGGTACTGGTGGCGGCAATCCCGAATGCCGGGCGCATGGTCCAGCCGGACATCCCCAACGAGGACGCGGCCCTGCGCGAGTGGCTGGCCACCGAACGCACCGGAGTAGTCTGGGATCGCGTGATGGCGGCAGACCCCGGCATGGCGGATATCCACGAGGTCGAGCGCGCCCGTATTCCGGAATTCATGGGGGCCCAGTATTGGCCCTGTGCACGCGCCGTGCTCGACTACGAGCATTGGGACACGATACAGGCCTCCGTGCCCGGATGGCCGGGCGACGGGGCAACGCTGGATGTGCGCGTGCGCCAGCAGATCGATCTGCGGCGGTTGTTCGGGGTCGGGGTCTATCGCACCTTCTATGCGGATGATACGCTCGAACTTGAAGGACAATCGCGCCTGGAAGCGCATTACCCGCTCTATATCGAGGACCAGAACTGGTGAAGACAATCCTGACAGCACGTCTCAAGGCCGCTGCCGCCCGCCTGCAACCCCGTTGCAGGCGGGCAGCGGGCTGCCGCCCGCCGCGGCGATCGGGCCAGGTGATGGTCTTCTTCATTATGATTGTTGTGCTGCTGACCTTTACCGCGCTCTGGAACTTCGACCTGCAGAAACTCTTTCGCGTGAAGGCCGTGACCCAGAATAGCGGCGATGCCGCCGCGCTGATGGCCGCCCGCTGGCAGGCCATCTCGCTGAACCTCGCCGGTGACCTCAACCTGCTGCAGGCGATCGCCCTGAGCGCGGGCGACACCGCCGCGCTGGGCGCCATCAGCAACCTGCAGGCACGCCTGCGCTTCACCGGCCCGATGACGGCCATGCTCGCCTCCCAGCAGGCCGCCAAGAACAACGGCCTGCACGTCAACCCGGCCTACACCGACTTCCTACGGGAGCACGCCCGGCGCGTGGCCGAGGATTATCCGACCGAAGTCGGGGCCGACGGCGAGATGCTCTTTCCCGAGCCCTGGCCCGGGGCCTGGCAGGTCTACAGCCGCATGATCGCCGCCGTCACCGACGACGGGGTCGCCGCCGCGCCGGACAACATGCGGCTTTACGGCGACCACGACACCGGCGGGCACATGCTCTATGAAATCGGATTCTACGAGGCGATTGCCGGTCGCAACTGGTGCTGGTTCCATTTCAACGCCCCGACGCTGCTGGCGGACTATGTCAACTTCTTTCCCGCCTGGTGGCCAGCACTGCCAGAGCCGCCGCGCAGCGATATCAGCAACAGCGAATTCTACGGCCTGCGGCTGGATTCAGCCGTGCGCACAATGCAGCAATTCGGGCTGACAGCCGACGCAGTGGCCGAACGGGCAACCGAACGCGGCCTCAGCGGCATGATCACCGAGACGGGCATGACCACCGACGTCTCGTGGGTGATCTATGACGGGAGCTGGGGCGCCTGGAGTGCCGCCTCGACCGATGGCGAATACCCCTTCCCGTTCGCCGGCACGTTGCGCGAGACCTACAACTACGCCGGGGCCGATGCCGCCGTGCGTGTGGAGGCCACCGCCGGACGGTTGACACCGGGCCGTGGCGGCTCGTCGATCTCCAACACGCTGACTTGGACGTCTGCCGCCAAACCCTTCGGCACACTGGAGGGAGAGCAGTTGCCAACGGCCTACCGGCTGGTGTTGCCGGCCTTCACGGATGTGCGCCTGATCCCGGTAGATACCTCTTCCGCGCCAGCAGGAGGCGGCTTTAATCTGGACTGGCGCGAACATATCGAGCAGCATCTGCCCGGCTACATGGATGAGGGTCCCTTCTCCACACCATCCTCCTGCTGGTATTGCCGCCAGCTTCGGACCTGGGAAAATGTAGGGTTCCGGCAGGCAGGTGCCGATTGGCTGCTGTTTAATTCCAACGAGTGCCGCCCGACCGGCGGTGGGGGTGGCGGCGGCGGGGGAGGAGGGTCGCGTCGTGGACACTGACCGCAAACATGACCGCCGTCGCGGGCAAGCGATGATCGAGCTGACCATCGGCATGCTGGTGCTGATCGTCCTGATGGCCGTCCTCTACCAATTGACGACCTTCGTGCGAGCCGGCCACGAGACGGCGGTGCGCGCGCGCGAGCAGGCTGGTGCCCTGGCCATGCAGGACGATCCGCTGTCAGTGACCGCCGCCTATATCGGCGCGACCGAGGCGGGACCGGACGGCAAGCCCTACACGCGCGATGACGTCTTCCTGGCGGCGGCCCCGGGGCGCTACAACAACAATATCCTCGAACCGCTCGCCGGAGACCCAGCAGATTGGAACACGCTCGACGCCATCCCCGGCAATGCATTCTCCGGGCTACGCGCCAGTGGCAGCCCGATCTCGATATTCGGTTTGTTACGCGGTGAAGATAGCGAGGATGTCGATTTGCTACCCGCGGTCCAGCATCTGCTTTACCGCGCGGAAAGCATCCGCATCGAGGAAACGGTCTGGATGCCATGGACAAAGGGGGTCTATTGAAAGCCGTCCTTGGTATGCTGTTGCTGGCTGCTGCGGTCACGTCCGTGCAGGCCAGGGTCTTCAGTCAGCGCACGGCCGGTGACGATGTCCCCGGGTTCCTCGAACAGCTTGGCGGGCGGACCGCCTATCGTGCACCGGTTCGGATCAACGGCGAGGACGCGCAGTTGCAGGTGATCGGTTTCGACGACCCGAACGACGCGCGCACGGCGGAAATCCGTGCCGCCCTGAAACTGACCCCGGCGGCGACCGGCACCGACGCCCTCTACACCATCGCGGGGCCGGACCGGGTGACCCGCCTGCTGCTGCTGCGGCCGGGCGGCGGAACACAGACACTGGCGGTGGTAATCGAGCAGTCGGCGGATGCATTCCGCCGACGTGATGGCGGCCGCGCTGCGCGCCCCCTGCCCCTGCCGGTCTATCCCGGCAGCACGCCCGGCCTCCAGGCCGAGAACGCGGATACCGGGCTTGTTTTCGGCACCTTCAACGCCCTGGCAACAGCCCCGGAGCAAGTCGTGGCCTTCTACCACGCCGCCCTGGCCGGCGACGGCTGGCAGCCGATGTTCCCGGATGCCGATGCGTCCGGTGCCGGGGTTTACCTGCGCCGCGATGCCATCTGTTTCGTGCTGGCCTCCCCGTCCGCCGGCGGCAGTCACATATCGTTGTTGCACAAATCCCTGAAAAACCCTACACGTTAAGGGCACTGTCAAAAATTGAATGGGCAAAAAAGTATAAAAAGACAAATCGGCTGACGAGAACGGCGACGAGAACGGATA
>CAZOXS010000452.1:0-4508 GCA_964583785.1 uncultured Victivallales bacterium | reverse complement strand
TTTTTACTTACAGAACCCCTCGTGGTGCCCGGCTTCAAGCGGGCACCACGAGGGGTTCTTCAAGTCCCTCAATCATGAACATCGTGCTCGCCGTCATCATCCTGCTGCCTCTGCTTTACGTGGCAATCACATACCTAAGCCGCCTGGTTAGAACGCGCCGCTGATCCCTACGCGCAGATAGGCGGTCGGGTCCACATCGGCGGTTCCGCCGCGCCCGAATTCGATCTCACGCCCGTTCACAACCCCGAGCTCACCACCGACTCGGAATTCCGGATTGATCTCACGGGTCAGCCCAAGCGCCAGACGCTTGGATTCGAACGTTATGCGCGTGCGAGCATGGCTATCATCCGGCAACCGGTAGGTCATGCTCTCCCAGGCCCAGCGCGCATACAGCCCCCACCCTGGGCGAACGTAGTAGATTATATGGCTTTCCGGCACCATTGCCTCCAGGCGGAAGTCCGTCGTCGGCTGCCAGACAACCCCTGCCACCGGCATGAACTCACGCTCGAACCCCAGGCGGAGGGAAATGCCGGCAACAGCCGAAAGCGTTGAATCGATCGTCTTGATCCCGGCAAACGTCATCGGCATCGCCAGCGACTCGAGGCTCAGGGATTCTAGTGCCGAATAGAATCCCGGTTCAAAACGCCACTGGAATGCCGTGTCATTGACATAACGCCAGGTCCAGCGGTTATCGAGCGAAACCGCCAGCAACTGATCCGGCAGCTTCAACCCGCCCCCATTGAGCGGGATCACCGACTGGAACCGTAGCCGGATATCCAGATCCCCAAGCAAGACCTCGCGGAAATAGAGCAAGTCGGCTTGAATGTCCCACTCCATCAGCGACAAGCTTTCCCCGTTCTCGACGTCCGACGGCAGCACAAGTCCAAGGTCGAGCGTGTAGACCGGATCGCGGCGCACATCAAGGATGGGGCAGCGCGTCGCCCCCCGGTACCAGGAGTCGGATGGAGAGGCGGCAAGCACCGGCCCCGCCAGACTGATCAAGCAAGCTATGCGTAATAGATTCATTCCCGTCAGCATACCCAGAACACGCGTGCCCGCGCAAGTTTTTCTCGTTGTAACTTCATTTGCCGTACCGTTAATTGACTTGCGTCTTCTCATAAGAGCCCGCTCGCGCCGCGAGCGCGGCTTCTGCGTGTTGAACGGAACGGTTACCCACCTCGCGCGAGGCTGGCTGTTTTGCGCGCTTGATCCTGCTCGGCGTACGCGGTATTATGCCCGCATCGAACCATAATGGTTCCGACCAGATCAACCTGTCCAACAAGGAGACGTGTAAAATGAAAACCCTGCTCACCCCGATCACGACGGCCATGCTTACCGCCATACTGCTGGCCAGCGGCTGTTCCGCCTTCCGGCAGTCGGTCACCAGCGAGGACCCGCGCAGTGCCTCCACACTGACCGCGAAATTCGACCAGCGCGACTTGCTGGAGATGGCCGAACAACTTGCCGCCGATGTGCTCGCCCACCCCTTCCCACCGGTAGGTAGCCCGGCACCCATCGTGGCCTCGCTGGGCATCAACAACAACACCCGCACGCATCTCGACGTGGTCTCGCTCGAGGATACGCTGACTACGCATCTGCTCAACTCCGGCCGCCTGCAATTTGTGAATACAGCCCGCCGCGACGATCTGCTCAAGGAGCAGGGCTACCAGCTCGCTAATGCCACGGAAGCCTCGCGTGTACAGATCGGCAAGCAGCTCGGTGCCCGTTACATGCTCACCGGCTCAATCTCCGAGATCGGGGCGCGGACCGGCAAGCAGGTGCGCGCCTCCAAGCAGGAAGACGTCTACTACCAGCTCACACTGGAAATCACCGATCTTGAAACCGGCCTGATCGTGATGCGCAAGCAGCGCGACCGGTTGCGCCGCAAGAGCACTCCCGTATTCGGCTGGTAATGCAACGCGGCGACATGCCTAGCAGCACCCCACCAAGCCCGCATGGTCTCTCGGCAAGGTATAGCCCATGTGCAGCGCGACACACGCCACTGTTGCGCCTGGCGACGGTCGTGCTGCTGGCCGTGGCACTCGGCGGTTGCGTCTCGTCGGGCGTCGACCAGGCACGCCGCCAATTCTATGCCGGGAGGCTGAGTGAGGCGGGCGAATCGCTGGCCGAGTTGGATGACGACGACGGCAAGGACCGGGTGTTGCTCCTGATGGAGCGCGGCATGATCAAACACACCGACGGTGATCACGCCTCCGCCGTACGTGACTGGCTGGATGCCATCACCCGCATCCAGCAGCTGGACTACGTAAGCCTCAGCGAGAAGACTGCCAGCATGGTCATCAATGACCGCACCGAAACCTACACCGGCCGGCCTTATGAGCGCGCCCTCTTGCACGCCTTCATCGCCAAAAGCTATTTTGCGCTCGGCCAATGGCGCGAGGCTGCCGTCGAGGCCCGGCTCATCGCCGACGGCTTCGAGAACCTCAACGACTTTCCGGACGACGCCTATTCCCGCTACATCGCCGGACTGGCCTTCGAGTTGATCCGCGACTTAAACGGTTCACGCATCGAGTATGGGCGCGCCGACGAGCTGACGCCGCTGCTACGGATCAATCCCGCCAGCGGCAACATCGCCCCGACCAACACGCCACGAGCTGACATTCCCCGCACTATCGGTAGCCACGAATTGATCTGCCTGATCAGCATCGGGCGAACACCGCCCTATCCGGCGAGCCGTCAGTCCATACACAACACCAACTGGGGATTGAACCCGTATGCCGAAATCATCCATGATGGGAAAATCCTCGGCCGCAGTTACACACTGAACACGACCGGTAATCTCGCCGCGCTCACCGAGAAACGCATTGCCGCCATCAAGGCGGCCAAGACCGTGACCCGCCTCGTCATCAAGGATTCGATCGCCGATGCCGTTGCCGACAACAACCTCTTGCTTGGCGAGGTCTTGCGCCTGCTGCTCTTCGCGCTCGAGATGCCGGACACGCGGCAATGGGAAACGCTGCCCCAATGGCTACAGGTGGCGCGCGTCCCCTGCCCGCCCGACCTTGATACCGCAGAGGTTGTCCTCAGGAACGCATCCGGACGGATCCTCCGCCGCGCCACCATCACCGGGGCCTCCCTGACGCGCAGTGGAGACAAGACCATAACCATCCTGCGCGTCTGGTAACGGGTCTGGCTGAAACAAGGAGTAACGAATGAGCGAACAACGACGTCTGGCCGCGATCATGTTTACCGACATCTGTGGGTTCAGTTCCATCATGGGGGCTGACGAGGAACAGGCGCTCGCCATCGTCAACATGCACAAGCAATGCGTCGCCGATGGCGCGAGCATGCACGGCGGCAGGATCGCCAAGGAAATGGGCGACGGCCTGCTCGTCGAGTTCCCCAGCGCGGTCAATGCCGTGCGCTGCGCCCTGGCCGTCCAACGGGCCGTTGCCGAGTTCAACAAGACGGCCGATCCCGAAGAGCAATTCCAATTGCGGATCGGCATCCATGTCGGCGACGTGGTGGTCGCCGGCGATGACATTCTCGGCGACGGGGTCAACGTCGCCTCCCGGATCGAGCCGCTCGCGGAACCGGGGGGCATCTGCATCTCGCGCGACATCTTCGACCTGGTCCGGAACAAGATCTCCATCGAGACCGTCCACCTCGGCGCACACGATTTGAAGAACATCAGCCGCCAGGTCAGTATCTACAAGGTGCTGATCGACGCCGTCGCCCCCGGTGCCATCGCCACACCGACAATCCCGAAACCGCGTCCACTCATGAAAGTAGGCATCATCTCCGGGGTCGTGCTCATCCTGCTGGTCGCCGGACTTGCCGCGTGGAAGCACACGGCGGGGCGCGCCGCACCGGTGCAGGTCGCCGCACCGGGCATACCCGCCGAACCGGGGGCAACCCCGCTGGGTGACCGGGCGTCCATCCTTCGGGAGCGCCACATCATGTTCATCAAGGCTGTCCTTGACAAGGACCGTCAGAAGGCCCTGGCGTGCGTGCCTCCTGACGTCCTGGCGAACGGCAATCCGGACCTGATCTGGAGACGCATGACCGTTATCTCCGGGATTCTTCAAGCGAGCATCCAAAGCCGCGACGACCTGACGATCAAAGCCGTCAATCTATCGGACGACAGCCAGTCAGCATCGGTCATCATGCAGCTTCGCAAACCTGCCTTCAACGGCAAGCCGGAACGATGGCACGACATCAGGCCCGTCAAATGGCAAGTAATCGACGGCGTCTGGTATCTGGACATGGACATGAACGAGCCGTTACCGACGGCACCTGACCCCAGGTTACCTGAACGGCGACGCCTTGATGAAAATGAACAGGACGCGTTCCCCCGCGCACGACGGTTGCCCAGAATGGAGCGTCCGTAATCCGGCAGCACCGCGGTCCATCGGGCACCCGATGGCACCAGCGGCAAATGCCCTACTGCTAGCCAAAAATATTTGAAATTTGTTTCCGTGTGCAGCGCTGTTTGTGCATTTCAACGTGTGGCGTGGTGCGAGTGTTCAGGGGTTCAGCGTTCAGAG
>CAZOXS010000451.1:0-5010 GCA_964583785.1 uncultured Victivallales bacterium | reverse complement strand
ATGGCGGGTGGCATGGACCAGGTGCTTGAGAAGGCGCATGAGATGGAGGCGGAATGAGCCGCCCGCTACAGTTGAAGATCATCCTGCCCGAGGCCTCCGTGCCGCCGCGCGCAATCCTGGGAATCGATGTGCCGGCCGCCGACGGACGGCTGACGGTCCTGGCCGGACACCAGCCGCTGATTGCCGCCCTGGTCGCGGGAACAGCCCTCGTCACCACACCCGATGGAACTCGCGAGAACTGGCGGCTAAGCGACGGTGCCCTGCAGGTGGAAGGCGACACCGCCATCCTGCTGGTCACCGAGGCGACGCTGTTAGGAGGAGAATAGAGAGCCTCGTATCCGGCGTCACGAAGTCATTAGTCACGAAGTCAATGCTCATTCAGAAGAAACTAGCCATGAGAAAAGAACTGCTGCGCAACAAGGCTCTCCAAGGCCTGCTGATCACCGTGGCCTGCGCCAGTGCGGTCACGGCGCTATGGCTGTACGGCTCGCTGGAGACGCTTGAGTTCAAGACGCTTGATGCGCGCTTCCGCCGTCTGCCGCCTTGGGATGCCGCGCAGGGTACGCCCGCCAATATCTCCATGGTGCTGATCGGCCAAACCAGTCTGGAGATGGTCTCGCGCACGATCCATCACGGCTGGCCATGGCCGCGCGAGTTCTACGCCAAGATGATCGGCTTCCTGCATCAGGCCGGTGCCCGCGCGGTCGTGTTCGACATGTATTTCTCCGAACCCGACAATGATCGCCCCGAAATCCTTGGCGCGGAGTCAGACGCGGCCCTGGCCGCCGCGACGCAGTTCGCCTCGAACGTCGTCCACTCCTACGTGCTGTACAGGAAAGGAGAAGACGTGCCCATCGAGAAGCGCGACGCGATCAAGCGGGTGTCGGCGTTCGATGGAGACGGGCTCGATCACGTACCCACGCTGCGCGCCTACACCACCGGGGCACTACCCACAAACGTGCTGACCGAGGCGGCGGCGGCGATCGGCTTCGCCACCCAGGAACCCGAAAGCGACAACATCTTAAGACGGCAGGCCCTGCTGGCACGGTTCAAGGATACCGTCGTCAAAAGCCAGGCGTTGGCGGCCACGGGATTTCTGCGTCCCGGCGACGCCCTGCACCTGGCACCGGGCCGACTTCATATCGGCAGCGACACCATCGCGATTGATTCCGCCGCCACCGCCTTCCTGCACTGGTATCGCCCACCGACGGATCGCACCAGCCCCTTCGACCACCACATTGCCTACAACATCCTGCGCGCCGCCATCCTGCAGGACATGGGCAGGGATCCCGGAATCGAACCCGATGCGTTCAAGAATAAAATCGTCTTCATCGGCTCGAGTGCCCATGGCCTGCTCGACAACTGGGCC
The DNA here is from genome assembly GCA_964583785.1 of uncultured Victivallales bacterium. Lineage (GTDB taxonomy): Bacteria > Verrucomicrobiota > Kiritimatiellia > UBA8416 > UBA8416 > UBA8416. Next base: position 3,641 of record CAZOXS010000451.1, on the reverse strand, counting down.
ACGCCGCTATCGAAGACCACGCCGGGGGTTGAGATCCAGGCCACCGCGCTGGCCAACCTGCTCCGGGGCGAGTCCGTCAAGCGCGTGCCGCAGGCGGCAACCTTCCTGCTGATCCTGCTGGGCGCGCTCGTCACGGCGGCCGCGGCCAACCTGGGACGCCGCCATACCACGATCGTGATCGTCACCCCGCTGCTCCTGCTGGCGGGCATCGCCTACGGCGGCTACGCCGCGCTCGTCCGCGCGGATTGTTTTATCGAGATCATCCCGCCCACCCTGGGGGTGCTGGCCACGTTCATGGTGGCCAACCTGACCAACTACCTGACCGAACGGCGGCACAGCCGCATGGTGCGCGGCATTTTCGAGCACTACCTCGACAGCAGCGTCGTCGAGAACCTGATCGCCGACCCCGAAAAGGTCCGGCTCGGGGGCGAGCGTCGCGAATGCACGGTCCTGTTCACCGATGTAGCCGACTTCACCACGACCTCCGAATCACTCTCGCCGGAGCAGGTCGTGCAGTTCATGAACATCTACCTCGATGCCATGACCGACATCATCATCGCGGAGGGCGGTTTCGTGGACAAATACATCGGCGACGAGATCGTCGCCGTCTTCGGTGCCCCCAACCCCCTGCCCGACCACGCCGCCCGCGCCTGCCGCGCCACGCTGCGCATGGCCGAGAAGGTCAAGACCCTGCAGCCGGCCTTCCAGGAGGCTGGCTGCAAGACGGAAATTTTCGCCCGCACGGGGATGTGTACCGGCGAGGTCGTGATCGGCAACATGGGCTCCGAAAGCCGCATGAACTACACGGCGATGGGCAACACCATGAATCTCGGCGCGCGCATCCAGGGGATCACCAAGATGTACGGGGCAATGGTCTTCGTCAGCCAGACCACGGCCGAGGCGGCCGGCAAGTCCGAATTCGTGTTCCGCGAGGTTGACGCCGTACGCGTCAAGGGCAAGACCCAGGCCGAGCACATGATCGAGCTGTTGGGGTTCAACACGCCCGGTCATCCGTTCGCGGAAGCAGTCACGCGCTATGCCGACGCGTTGGCCGCCTACCGCCAGCGGCGCTGGGACGAGACCCTCGCAAACCTGGAACCGCTCGTGGCGCAGGGCGACGACGGCCCAGCCATCAAGCTCGCCGCCCGCTGCCGTGATTACCGGCAGAGCCCCCCGCCCGACGAGTGGGACGGTATCACCAACATGCTGTCCAAGTGAAGCAACGTAGGGCGGGTACCCTTGCCCGCCCAGCCAATCAGAAGGCACTTACGACAGTAGGGCGGGCAAGGGTGCCCGCCCTACGAATTCACTTCAGGAAATGCTGTAGCATCGGGTTGCCCCAGATTTTTTTCGCCTTGTCCTCGAACTGGCGGATATGCGCCAGGCGCTCGCGGATGAAGTCGGCCTCCTCGCCATTCCCGTCTGCCGCCAGATCCTTTTCGAGCTCCTCGTAGAACGCATCGCGCCCGGCAAAGCGGCCGGCAATAACATCCGTCAGCACATTCTTGAGCACCTTGCCGAACCAATCATTGGCCGTGTAGTAATCGCGGCGGTCGCCCTTGACCCAGACCTTGTTCACCGCGCCCCATTGTTCAAGCTGGCGCACGCACATGCTGGCGCTGCCCTTGCTGATACCGAGAGCCTGCTGCATATCGGACAACCCGCAGGGCTCCGGCGAGAAATACAGGAAGGCATAGATCTGCCCGACCACCCGACCCATCCCGAAGGCCTGCGCCAGATTCCCCGCATCGGAAATACATTTTTCGACCACACTATGCATACACACCATACCATCCAATAGCATTCAGACCGTATTGAATTGTATAAACACAGACGCCCCCCGTCAATCCCGCGTTTCAGAATTGACTTTACACCGGTGGTGAACAATACTGACTCGCTCAAATGAAATCGAATAAAACCATTATTTTCCTGGGCGACGGCATGGCCGACGAGCCGGTGGATAGCCTCGGCGGGCGCACGCCGCTGCAGGTCGCGCATACACCCGGCATGGACGCGATTGCCCGTCAAGGGCAGAGCGGTACGCTGTTCACGCTACCGGAAGGGTTCCCCACCAGCAGCGACGTTGCCAACATGTCCGTGCTCGGCTGCGATCTATCCAACGAGTACTGCGGCCGCGGCGCGCTGGAGGCGGTCAGCCAGGGCATCCCGCTCAACCCGGGTGATATCGCTTTTCGCGTCAACTTCACCACGACCGAGGACGGTATTCTGACCGATTTCTCGGGCGGGCATGTGCCTCAGGCCGATGCCGAAGCGCTGATCCAGGCGCTCAATGACCAGCTGGCCACCCCGCATCTCCGGTTCTATCCGGGGGTGAGCTACCGCAACCTGCTGATCCTTTCCGGACCGGACTTCTCGACTGACGTCACAACCGAGAAGCCGGACGACAATCAGGGCGACCGCGTCGATGAGCACCTTCCCACGGTCAACGGGGCACACGACGGGCATACAGCGGAAACGCTGATCCGGCTCATGCGCGAAGCCGCCGCGATCCTGGAGGAGCACCCGGTCAACCGTCAGGCCCGCGCCGCGAACCGCGCCCCTGCCAACGGGATCTGGCCCTGGAGCGGGGGGACCGCCACGGCGATTCACACCCTGCGCGACAAGTACGGCATCACGTCCGCCGTGATCTCCGCCGTGGACGTGATCAACGGACTCGGCCGCTGCCTTGGCATGGATGTGATTACCGTCCCGGGCGCCACCGGCTACATCGACACCAATTACGAGGGCAAGGCCGATGCCGCACTCGCCGCGCTGGAAACGCACGATTTTGTCTACCTGCATGTCGAGGCGATCGACGAGGTTTCCCATGCCATGGATCTGGAACTGAAGATCAGGACGATCGAGGCATTCGATCGCCGCGTGGTCTGCCGGGTACTGGAGGGACTGAAGAGCAAACCCGTCACGACCGTCGTCCTACCGGACCATCCGGTACCGATCCGGCTAGGCAAACACACGCGCACCCCGGTGCCGGTATCGATTGCCGGCCCGGACTGGGTAGCGGATGCGGTAACGACCTTTGACGAGGAAAGCTGCCTGGACGGGGCACTTGGCCATCTGGCCAATGGCGACCTCATGGCCCGCCTGTTCGGTCCCGTGTCATCACGAGCGGGCAAGATGTAAGGTAGCCCAGTTGCGCCGCAACTGTGGCAGCGGGGACGTGTGTACGGTTACGCACATTTCCGTGACGACGCCAAATAGCCGTGCGCTGACAACACGAAAGCCACGCTCGCGGCGCGAGCGGGCTACGATTAATGACGAACATTTACCAAAAAGGCTTATACATGATCACAACCGAAAACGAACTACAGGCGCTTTGCCGCCGCGCACGGGAACACGGGCGCGTCGCCATCGACACCGAATTCTTCTGGGAACGAACCTTCTACCCGCAACTGGGCGTGGTGCAGATCGGGCTCGCCGGGGATGACCTGCATCTGGTCGATGCCGTCGCCCTGCCAACCCTGCCGGGACTCGGCGAGGTGCTGGCGGATCCGGATTGCGAGTTGATCCTGCACGATGCCGTCCAGGATCTCCAGATCCTGGCCCGTCACACCGGCCAGCTCCCGCGACGCGTTTTCGACACCCGCCGCGCTGCCGGTTTCGCCGGGCTTTCCTCCACGCTC
>CAZOXS010000450.1:0-10283 GCA_964583785.1 uncultured Victivallales bacterium | reverse complement strand
GACCGCATGATCGGCATGCTGGGCCTTTTCGCGATCGCGGCGGCGGCCGTGCTATTCCGGCTGGCCTTTTTCCTGCGCTATCCCGCAACACGAGCCGTGGCACTGGCACTGGCCGTCTGTGTGGTTGCGCTTGCCCTGGTGCTTGTGATGGTTTTCCGGCGTCATCTTCTTGCGCAATCCGCCTGGTTCCGCCAACTTGAAACCCGCACACGCCTCGGGGGAATGCTCAGCCGGGTCTACCGCGCCTTTCACACCTGCATGACCCACCGCGGACTGCTGACGCGAACCCTGCTGCTCTCGGTGATCAACCATGTCTTCCTGATACTCGCCGCCTGCCTGCTCGGCGCCGGCCTGCAAATCCGCACCATCCCGGCGGCTACTCCGCCCCGATCGGCCGTCGTCCAGGCCACCGCCGAGTTCGGCACCTACCTGACGGTGTTTCCGATCATCAACGGCATTTCGACCCTGCCGATCACACCAGGCGGACTCGGCACCCGCGATGCCGCCGCGCAAATGCTGCTGGGTGTACCCGAATTCAACGTACCGCGGTCCCGTGCCGTCACCCTCTCACTGCTGGTCTACGGCATCACCTTATTCTGGAGCCTGGTCGGAGGCACTGTCTACGCCATCGGCAGACGCCGTTCCTGACTTTTTTGGCTTTTACGTCGGCCGCAGACGTGCGATACTCCCGGCTCCTACAACTGGAGTGATAATGGAAAAAATGGTTTCAAGAGAACGATCCCGCAAGGCCCGTCAGCGGCAGAAGCAAGCGGTAAGGAACAATACGCCATCCGTGCCTTGGCGCGAGCATGCCGTCATCGGCCTGAGTGTCGTGCTCGCGGCATGGGGTGCCATTGCTCTCTTTATGCGCCGCCTGCTTCCACTTGACAACATCATGCAGGCGGAGCACCTGCTGCCGGCGGCCGGTGACGCCGTCTTCGCGTTAACTGCCATTTTCATAACCGCCCTCTACTTGTATACCTCTGAACCCACATGGCGACGACGGAATTCACGAATTATCCTGCTGACGCTGATTGTCCTGCTCAGTACCGGGCTCGGACGGTTCATGCTGTCGCTAGCCGGACCGCTAGGACTGCTCCCCTCCCCGACCGCCAATTTCATACTGCCTTGCACGCTGGCTCCGTTGCTGGGGACTATCCTGCTGGGGTCGAACGCAGGCATCGCCACCGGACTCGCCACCTCCCTGCTGTTTGCCATCTACACTGGCTACAGCCTCCCCGTGCTCTTTACCGGCCTGATCGCCACCGCCGTCATTTGCCATGCCCCCGCCCCGATCCGCACACGTTCCCGTGTCATCCGGATCGCGGTTACTGCCGGTTTGGCGCAGGTTCTTGTCGTGGGTGCCTCGGCCGCCCTCGCTTGGGAGGAAACGCAGGCCCTGAGCGCCTTGCACCAGGCGATTGCCTGCCTTGGCGGCGGTGTGCTTTCCGCCGTGATCGCGCTGCTGATCCTACCCTTGCTCGAGCACGTGTTCGGCATCACCACCGATATCAGCCTGCTTGAGTTCTCCGACCTTGGCCATCCCCTGCTACAGCAACTAGCACTGGAAGCTCCCGGCACCTACCACCACAGCCTCGTGGTTGCCAACATTGCCCAAGCCGCCGCCGAGGCCATCGGAGCGAACAGTCTCGAAGCGCGTGTGTCGGCCTATTTCCATGATATCGGCAAGCTCACCAAGCCGAACTTCTTCGCCGAGAACATCCACCTTCAGGAGAACCCGCACGACAACCTATCACCCAGCATGAGCACGTTGATCATCACGGCCCACGTCAAGGAGGGACTCAGCCTCGCGATGCTGCATAAGCTGCCCGAACCGGTAAAGCGGGCCATCCAGGAACATCACGGCACCAGCATGCTGCAATGCTTCCATCACAAGGCCGTCTCGCAGCTTGAACTCGAGATGGGGATTGACGGAGGCCAGGCCACTCGTGTGGATGATCATAATTTCCGTTACGCCGGTCCGCGTCCATCCACACGCGTTTCCGGCATCATCTGCCTGGCCGACGCCGTCGAGGCCGCCTCCCGTTCCATAGAGAAGCCGACGCCCGCGCACATCGAGAACATGGTCAATGATATCGTGCGCAAACGCCTCGAGGACGGGCAACTCGATGATTGCGAACTCTCGCTGCTGGAGCTCTCGAAGATCCGCAAGGCGTTTGTCTTCACCCTTACAACCATGCTGCACGGGCGCATCGCCTATCCAAAAGATGAAGCTGCAGATTGATAATCGCCAGAAATGCCACAGACTCGACCGCGCGCTCATCCAGCAGCTGGCGACTGAACTTTTTCGTCTGGCGTGCCGCCGCGAACCGGAGGTTTGCTGGAGCCGTGTCACGGTCGTCCTGACCGACGACAATGGCATCCAGGCCTACAAGCTGGCGGCGTTCGGTTATCGGGAAATCACGGATGTCGTGACCCTGCGCTATGCACCTTCACCCGCCGATCCGGGCACCGAAGGAGAGATCTTTGTCAACGTACAACGTGCGTTCGCGCACCCGCTCCGAACGGGATGGACGCCCATCCATGAGCTGGCTCTCTATATCGCCCACGGATGTGACCACCTGACCGGAGCCGACGACAACACCCCGCCTGAACGCCAACGGATGCGGCGACGCGAGCGGCGCTGGCTACAGGCGTCGGCCTGCCAAACCGCCATCGCCAAGCTGTTGACGACGCATACTTCCGCGTTGACCATGGCGGCATCAGTGCTTATGCTGTTGTCATGACCGTTAAAAATGCAGAGAACGCCAATTCCGACGCAGCCGCCGCCCCCCGGACGGCGGATTCTTCCCTGTCATCAACCATGCGGCTGCCGATGGAGGAGTTTGACGCCCCGGATGCTGAAATGGTCCTGGACGTGCGCAGCGTGGACGACGCGAAACCCTATTCGATCCGGATCGAGAAGCGCACCTACGAGATCGGTCGACGTAGCGATGCCGACATCCCGTTGATCCAGCCGGGGATCTCACGGCGGCATGCCCGGCTCTTCCACCTTCATTCCGAGGAGATCATCGAGGACCTCAACAGCACCAATGGAACCTACGTCAACGGGGTTCGCATCACGCGCTGCGTCCTTCAGAACAACGACGTCATCCGTATCGGTGACGCCACATTACTGTTCACCCGCACGCACGGGAGCGTCAAGTGAGTTCGCAAACAACACCACTATCCGTAACATTCTGGGGAACGCGAGGCTCGATCTCGACACCGGGCGGCAGCACGGAGAAATACGGCGGCAACACGCCCTGCGTTTCGGTGCGTTACGGGGAAGATTCGATCATCCTGGACGCTGGCACCGGCATCCGCGTGCTCGGTATCCGGCTGGCCTCGCAAATCCGAGAAGAGGGCGCCAGCACCCAGCATATTCTTCTCAGTCATACCCACTGGGACCACATCCAGGGGCTTCCTTTTTTTCAGCCGGCCTACATCAAGGGCACGGACCTCGTGATCTACGGCAGCGCCCAGAAGGAACGCTTTCTGGAGTCGATCCTCAGCGGACAGATGGACGTGAACTTCTTCCCTGTTCAAATGAAGGAGCTGGCCGCCAATGTCAGCATCCGCGAATTCGAGGATCGCTTCATGACCATCGGCGATATCCATATCGAGATGCAGGAGCAGATCCTGCACCCTGGCGGGTCGATCAGGTTCAAGATCACCGCTGGCGGGCACAAGATCGTCTATGCCACCGATGTGGAAATCAACGCCGCCTTCGAGCCCGACGAGCCTACGCGCGAGACCCGCCGACTGGCGGACGAGTACAGCGCGTTCATCCAGGATGCCGACCTGCTGATCGCGGACGGGCAGTATACCGAATCCGAATACGCCCTCAAAAAAGGCTGGGGACACACCTCCGTCCCGCTGCTCCTTAAAGTCGCCCATGCCGCACACGTTCGGCAGCTTGCCGTCTTCCATCACGATCCTGAGCATTCGGATGCACATTTCGACGCGCTTGAACAGCAATACGCCGCCACATACGGCAGCACCTTGCCCCCCATGAGGGTCTTCTGGGCACGCGAAGGCGTCACCATCGAACTCTAGCCCTGGTCGCTGGCATCACGCCGACCACGCGACCAGAAGACCACACCGCCTTTCGCACGGCCATCAGCGGGCGAACCACACCCCGTGCAGCCCGAACATCCCCCTCCGCAATCGATTTCAATCCGGCGCACCTCGCCACGCTGCTCCAGGAACTCGAGCATCCCACGCACCGCCGATTCCTCGGCCTCTAGATGTAAAGCCATGGAGGCCGTCTCGCAGGGTCCGTTCGCATCCAGATAATCACGAATCTGCTTCAGCATCATCGCTCCCGATTTGCAGTCCTGCCCGTCGACCCCACCAGCCACCGCCGCCACCGCAACGGCGTACCTCCACGGTGGCGGCAATCTCGCGGGGCAACACCAGACGGCTCTCACCAGCCATTACCACCATGCTGGCCGCCGCTGGATCATTACTGATTACACAAACCGCCGCGCATGGGAAAAACCCCATTTCCATCGCGCGCACCCCGGTGTTACCAACCACCGTTGCACATTCGCCGGTCGCGCATTCAGTCAGCAGACGGGACTGCCCTCCACACCCTCGCCGTCCATAACGTCTGCCGAACATCACGCATTCCGCCTTCCATACGTACGCAACCCCAGTCCCCCCGCGACCAGGAAGGCTACACCCCCCGTCACCCATGCCGAGGAAACGATCGGCTGCTGCACGAAAACCGCCAGTTGGTAGAACAGAGTCGCCACTACCCAGGCCAGCACCGTCAGGTAGGCCACGCTGAACACCGTCCATTTCAGATCCGATTCCTGGTAGATCGCTCCGATCACCGCCACACAGGGACAATAAAGTAGGATGAACAAAAGATACGCGATAACCGCCGCCGAACTGCCGAACGCCTCGCGAATCACGCCCTGCGTCCCTTGGTCATCCAGTGATTCCTCGTCAACACCGAACAAGGCGGCAAAGCCCTGAGGCACGGCGAGGAACGCATCCACGATTTCCGCCCTGAATGAGAATTCAGCGTCTTCTTCGGCCACTTCCCTTCGATAAAGCGAATCGAGCGTACCGGCAACAGCCTCCTTGGCGAAAACACCCGCGATCAGGCCGACCGTTGCCGGCCAGTTATCCTGGCGCACCCCCATCGGCGCGAAGACCGGAGTAATCAGTCGTCCCGTCCGGGCCAGCAACCCGGTCTGCGTGCGGTCTTCATCAGCCCCCTGTACGCCCTTGTGCAAGGCCACATCCAGCGCTCCGATCGCGCTGGTCAAGATCACGACCGCCAGGATCACCCGCCCCGCCCGCACGATGAACCCCTTGAGCCGGTGCCAGGTATGGAACAGGATGCCATTGAGTGTCGGCATGTGATACGGCGGCAGTTCCATGACAAACGTCCCGGGCTCACCGGGCAGCAGCGTCCGCTTCAACAAAAGCCCCGTCAGCACTGCCAGCACGATGCCGGTCATGTAAAGTCCGAAGATGAGCTGCCCGCCGTGCTGGGGAAAGAAGATCACGGCAAACATCGTGTAGACAGGCAGACGCGCCCCGCAGGACATGAAGGGGTTCATCAGCATCGCCAGCCGCCGGTCGCGCTCGTTCTCCAACGTGCGGGTCGCCAGGATGCCGGGCACATTACAGCCGAACCCGACCAGCATCGGCAGGAATGCCTTGCCGGGAAGACCGATCACACGCAGCAAGCGATCCATCACAAAAGCCGCGCGGGCCATGTACCCGGAATCCTCCAGAAAGGACAGACAGAGGAAAATCAGGAAGATCGGAGGGATGAAAGTCGAGATGGTCTGAACCCCCTGGCCAATACCGTCGGCGACGAACGCAACCAGCACATCCGGCATTTGCACGCGTTCAAGGACATGCCGCACCCCATCCACGAAGATGGTGCCGCACAAGCGGTCGAAGAAGTCGATGAACGGCGAGCCTATATTGACGGTAATGTAGAACACGGCGTACATCACGGCAAAGAAAAGCGGTATGCCTAGCAAACGGTTGAGGATCACGCGGTCAATCAGGTCGGTTACCGTCCGGCGCAGCTCCAGATCCCGGTGAAGGACATCGCGAACCAATCCGCGAATGAACCCGTAACGGCCATCCGCCACGACAATATCGGCAGGATCCCCCGTATGACGGTGGATGTATTCAAGCTCGCTGATCACCCGTTGGCCATGCGCCTCATCAGTGATCGTCGCCGCTATCTGATCCTCCTCGATCAGCTTGATCGCCAGCCAGCGCGGATCCACATGCGCCGCATGTGCCGCCGGCGTCACATGCGGCTGCAGCCGACCGATCACCGTCTCGACCACGGTGTTGTAGACCACCCGGGCGGCAGGGATATGCCTTGACTCGGCCACGCGCTGGATCGCCTCGCGCAGCTCCGCGATTCCAAGGCCCTTGCTGGCGGTCACCGGAATCACCGGGCAATCGAGATGACGCGCCAGATGCTCGACCTCGATGCGCAAATGCCGCATCTTCGCCAGATCGATCATGTTCAGCACCACCACCATCGGCACCTGCATATCGAGCAGCATCGTTGTCAAATAGAGATTACGTTCGAGGTTGGTCGCATCCAGCACATTGACAACCACATCGGGCCGATCATGCAGGATGTACTCGCGTGACACCCGTTCATCCGGCGAATAGGCCGAAAACGAGTAGATCCCCGGCAGATCGACCAGCGTCACAACCCTGCCCGCATGGCTATACCGGCCTTCAAGCCGCTCGACCGTCACTCCCGGCCAGTTGCCCACACGCTGCCGTGATCCTGTCAGCGCATTGAACAAGGTCGTCTTGCCACAATTTGGATTGCCGGCAATCGCCACGGATATCGGTTTCACACAACCTCCACTTCCACGCCGTCGGACTCGCCCCGGCGCAACGTGAGCAAGACTCCGTTGCAGTTCACTTCCACGGGATCGCCCAGCGGCGCCTTACGCACCAGCGTAAAGACTGTCCCGCGCGTCATTCCCATCTGGATCAGCTTCTGGCGGTAGGCACGCTCCCCCTCGGCAAACCCCACGACCCGCGCGATCTGGCCGTTCTCCATATCCTGTATCCTCATGCTGGCTCCGTCTTCAAATAGATGTTTAAATCCCCGAGAAAATCTTTTCCATCCCGGCGCTGTCCATCAGTCATGTACGCCGTGAACGACCCCAGACGATTAAGGACCGCCCGGTCCATGACATGCTCCATGCGACAGGCATTCTCCTCGGCCGTCTCTTCATCGATCATCAGGATATCGGCCAGGAACGCCTTCACCACCGCATGATCCGCAGATACCCGCTCACCCGCCCGGCGGCCGACCCGCGTCATGACGATCTGCCCGTAGGGCTCGTACTCGATCAGCCCCCTTTCCGCCAGTGCCTTGAGCGCGGCGGTCACGGTCGATTTATGCACCCCCAGCCGTTCCGCCAGATCACGCACCCGGACGCGGGGTGATTCAGCCTCCAGCACCAGAATCGCCTCGAGGTAATCCTCCTGCACCGCCGATATCGTTTGTGCCTGCATCATCAGCCCCCTTATGTTTGAGTGATAAAACTAATACAGACAGCGCAACAAGACAAGCAAAAAACAGGTTTCCATCTTGTTTTTCATGTCGGTTCTGCTAGTCTTTCACGCCATGTTTACGCGGTTTAACTTCACACGGCTAACCTCCGGCCCGCTCCTACCCGTCGCCGTTGCGCTGGCGGCAGCCATGCTAGCCTACAGCGGAATTGCGAAATGCGGCTTTATCGGGCTGGATGATGACCTCTATGTCTACGAGAACCTGATCGTCAGCCAGGGGCTCTCCTGGCAGGGCGTCCGCTGGGCATTCACCGCCTTTTTCGCCTCGACCTGGCAGCCGCTGGTCTGGCTGAGCTACATGGCCGACATCACAATCAGCGGCGTCAACCCCGCCGCCATGCACCGCACCAACCTGCTGCTGCACCTGGTCAACATCGTGCTCGTCTATGCCTGCCTGCTCAAACTGACAGGGAAAAAGCGACCGGCATTCCTCGCCAGCCTGCTGTTCGCCGTGCATCCGGTGCATGTGGAGTCCGTCGTCTGGATCGCCGGTCGCAAGGATCTGCTGAGTACGCCGTTCTGGTGGGCCGCGATCCTGGCCTACGCCGCCTATGCACGCCGCCCCTCGCGCCTCCGCTATGCCGCCGTGCTCGTCGCGATGCTGTTGGGCCTGATGGCCAAACCCATGCTCATGACCCTGCCGGCCGTGCTGCTGCTGCTGGATATCTGGCCCTTGCGACGAGTGTCGCTGTCCAGCAGGAATGGCTGGAAACCGGTTCTGCTGGAAAAATGGCCGCTGCTGCTGGCGGCGCTACTCTCCTTTGCCGTGACCGTGTACGTGCAGGCGGCAGGCGGCTCGATCCTGGATGTAGAAACCATCTCGCTCTGGGGGCGCTTCAGTAACGCGGCGGTCAGCCTCTGGCGTTATGTAGGCAAGCTGCTCTGGCCGACGCGTCTGGCGATCCTCTACCCCCACCCCGGTGGCTGGTCACTACCGCTCACGATGGCGTCATTGCTGGGACTGGCCGCCGTGGTCGCCGCCGCCTGGCGATGCCGCCACCGTCATCCCGGCTTGCTCGTCGCCCTGGCTGCCTTCATAGGCACGCTCGTACCCGTGCTCGGCCTGATCCAGTTCGGCTGGCATGCCATGGCCGACCGCTTTCTCTATATCCCCGCCATCGCCATCTACGGTCTCGCCGCCTTCGCCATTGATTCGGCCTGGCAAACCGCGCCACGCTGGCGTCCCCCGTTGACCGTGGTGCTGGCCGGCATCACCCTCGCGCTAATTGCCCTCACCCATGATCAGGTAGCCCGCTGGCATAACAGCCTGACGATCTTCGCACATGCCGTCGCCGTCACCGAGGACAACTGGATGATGCATAATGGCGTCGGGGCCGCCCTCAGCCGTGCCGGACGCAACGACGAGGCGGCCCCGCATTTCGAGACGGCCATCCAACTGAAGCCGGACCGCCCCAAGGCGCACTACAACCTCGGTCATGTCCGCTTCATGCAGGGGCGCTGGGCGGAGGCAGCCGCCAGCTTTCAGCACAGCATCGACTTGCTGCCGACCGACAAGGCCTACTTTAATCTGGCTGCCACCCAGGTCCGTTGCGGCCAGTTCAAGGAGGCGGAGGCCACCTACCATACCCTGCTGGAACGTACCCCGCTGCACGTCCCGGCCATGGTCGCGCTGGCTGATCTTTGCCGGGCGACGGAACGCAACGACCTGGCGGTGGTGATCTACAAGCAGGCCCTCGCCCTGGATGCCGGTAATCTCCGCGCCCAGACCGGCCTCGGCATCGCGCTGCTCGACAGCGGGAATCCTGTTGATGCGCTTAAACAGCTTGTAAGCGTCCTGCAAGCCGACCCTTCCAATCCAGAGGCTCGCCAAGCCGTCCAGCGCGCCATGAATCCCGTTGTGCCAGACCGAAGACTCAAGACTCAAGACTGAAGACTTTTTGGGGTTGGCCGACTGTAACTTGCCATCGTTGCCGGCGATGGCAACCCGAGAATCGGACCCTCATTGCAGGCAACCATGACCTCACATCCTTTCAGAAGGATCTTGCCGTCCTCGACCACTATCTCCTTGCACGTCGGCGGTTGCCATTTGAGCTGGCATCCCATGTCATACTGCGTGGCAAGTGCCAATCGGTTTGTCACGCTGGAGCACCATATTGGACTGGGAAAGGTTTTTACCCAAAGGCCCTCACCCATAACGGCGACATCAATCCGGTCCTCCCCCCGCACCAACGGTAAGCGTCTGGTTCAGGACCAGATAGCCGGCCAGCGCGGCAAACACCGCCTTCATGCTCATGATCACGGCGGCAGGACCAAGCGGGCAGTGTTTCTGGCAGACGATCTGTAGGGTGAAGGCAATACCCACCGAGAAGCCCCCCGCGTACGCCACGGGCCTGCTGCCCGCGAGCAAGGCATCCATGGATAAAGGACTCGGACAGCGAAGCACCAAGCGCACTGAGCACGGCACAGACAACAAACTGCACCAATGCAATTCTAAATGGATCACCGAAACGTGCCAGGTGATGAATGGTCACAATCTGCGCCGCCCAAAGGACGGCACAGACAAGGACAAGCAAATCCCCCTCCGCATGGCAACATCGCTGGTGAGACTCAATAGGTATAACCCAGCCACGCATACCAGCGATCCTGCCCACAGGCTTCGCTGTGCACGATGTCCGAACAGCAATCCCAGTAAGGCCGCATGAGGGGGTGCTGCCCTGTACTTCTGGCCTCGCCAT
>CAZOXS010000449.1:0-3951 GCA_964583785.1 uncultured Victivallales bacterium | reverse complement strand
CGACCAGGCACTGTCGATCCTGAAGGCCCAGAAAGCCGGCGCGCGCGTGATCGGCTATATCGACGAGGGCGAAAAAGCCACCGAGATCATGTGGTAGCGTAGGGAGCCACAAAAGGAAGGCAAAATGATGCGGGGGGAATGTTGTGCCGCCCCGCAGGGTTGGTCTCGGTTAACGAGAACGGCGACGAGAACGGTGAACGATTGAGGTTCACCTACTCGTAATCCGTTCTCGTCGCCGTTCTCGTTAACCGGAAAAGGAAGCTGACGTTGTGGTGTCAGTCGGAGAGAACCAGAACATGCTAGTGGTCAAAAATGAAGTTACAGGGTAGTAAAAAACGAGGAACGCTCTGGCTGACCACACTGGCCCTCGCCAGTACGCTACCGTTGCTGCCCCACCCCGCTGCCGCGGCAACCGGCGAGCTGTCGATTCGCCTGGACGCCGCCCCGCGCGGGGGCATGATCACGGCACTGCTGTTCGATTCGCCCGAGGGGTTCGAGGATTTCCGCGCCCCGGTCCGAACGCAACGGGTGGCCGCCGATGGACGCGACACGCTGCAACTCAGCGGCATCGATCCCGGCCGGTACGCACTGGTCGTCTATCACGACGAAAACAGCAACGAGCGGCTGGACGCGAATTTCATCGGCATCCCGAGGGAACCGATCGGCTTCTCGAATGCCTACCGGCCCAAAGGGCCGCCCAGTTATGCGCGTGCCACGTTCCAGCTTGACGCCGACAACACCATGTCCATCGATGTCCGGCTGGCGCGTCCGCTCGGCGAACGCGGCCGGTTCAGTGCCGGAGCCGGCGTCATCGCCCGCAGCAGTCCCTACACCCGCTCCACCGACAACCCGGTCCAGTTCATCCCCGCCATCACCTATATCGGCAACCGCCTCCAGATCTACGGACCCTACGCGCAGTTCGGCATTACCGGCAGCGGGGATGTGCGGCTGGCCGCCTCCCTCGCCTACCGGCAGGCGGTCTACGAGGCGGACGACAGTCCCGTGCTCGCGGGCATGGATGACCGCGAGGCCACCGCCCTGGCAGGCCTGCGACTACAGGTCGAGACCGCGGGCGGGTTTGACTTCAGCGCCGGCTACGCGCACGACGTGCTCGATCGCATCGGCGGCGGCGAAGCCCAGATCGAGATTGCCCGCCCCATCCCCTGGCGCACCACCCGATTGACCCCGTCGCTTGCCGTCCATTGGTCCGATGCCGCGCTCATCCGTCATGACTACGGCGTTTCCGCCGACGAGGCCACCGGTGCCCGTCCCGCCTATCGACCGGGCGACGCCTTCAGCCTCGAGACCGGCCTCGGCATCTTCAGCGAGCTGACACCCTCGATTTTCCTGATTGTCAACGCCAGTGTCGAATGGTTCGACCGCGAGGTCACGAAAAGCCCGATTGTCGATGAGAAACATGTGCTGAAATGCTTTGCCGCCATCAGCTATCTGCTGTGATGAAAGGAGCGAAATGCAAGAACGTATCCGTCTCGGCGTCAGTAAGTGCCTGCTCGGGGAACCGGTCCGCTATGATGGACAGCACAAGCGCAATGCCTTTGTCGTCGACACCCTCGGCCCGCTGGTCGAGTTCGTGCCGGTCTGCCCCGAGGTCGAATGCGGTCTGGGGGTGCCGCGCGAGGCGATGCGCCTGATCGGTCCGAAGGATAATCCCCGGCTGGTCACCATCCGCAGCGGTCAGGACATTACCCCGCGGATGCAGGCCTGGATTAAACCGCGCCTGGATGAGCTGGCGAAGGAGAACCTGTGCGGCTTCATCTTCAAGGCGCGCTCGCCAAGCAGCGGCATGGAGCGCGTTAAGATCTACAACGCGAAGGGCGGCGTGGAGGGGTATGGTGCCGGGCTTTTCGCGGCCGCCTTCATGGCGCGCTTCCCGCTGCTGCCCGTCGAGGAGGAAGGGCGGCTCAATGACCCGCAGCTGCGGGATAACTTCGTCGAGCGCATCTTCACGCTGCGCCGCTACCGCGACGCCGTGGCCGGGGCGCGCTCGCTCAAGCCGCTGATGACCTTCCACGCCACGCACAAGTACCTGCTGATGGCGCACCAGTCGGCCAAGGTCCGCGCCATGGGCCAGTTGCTGGCCAAGAGCGCCCCGCAGGCCATCCGCGAAACCACATCGGCCTACGAGGCCATGCTGCTTGAAACGCTCAGGACCAAGACCACGACCGTGCGCTACGTCAACGTCCTGCAGCACATGATCGGTTACCTCAAGCAGCAACTCACCGCCGACGAGAAACAGGAGTTCTCCGAGCTACTCGATGACTACCGCCGCGAAGACGTCCCGCTGATCGCCCCGATCGTCATGCTGCGCCACTACGTCCGCAAGTACAACGAACCCTACCTGGCCACCCAGACCGTCCTCTACCCGCATCCCCTCGAAATGCGCCTGCGCAATCACGCCTAGCGATGAAACCAAAAGGTGATGAAACCACGATGACAGAGACAACAACCAAACCGGCTCGGCGTCCAAGCCGCCAGATCGTTCGCAAAAAGCGGCCGCTGGTGATCCGGGCAAACCGGCCAGACCAGAACAATCAGGAACCGCTGACCGAGCTGGCGATTTTGGAGCAGGCCCGCGCCTTGGGATGGGATCTGCTGGACCTGCTTTTCACCAATGGCACGATCCCGGCTGATCGCCAACCGGACGGTGCCATCATCGGCTACCTACCGGACGAGCCGCTGGCGATAAAATTGCGGCAGATGGGGTGCCCGGCGGTAAGACTGGCCCGGTGGATGCACCCCGACGACCACCTGCTGCCGACGGTGATGCGTGACGAGGTCGCGGTTGGACGCCTGGCGGCCGAGCATTTTGCCGAACGCCAGTTCCGGCATGTAGCTTTTGTGGGGCACTCCCCCTGGCCGATGGAGCGCACCCCGCTATATGTGGATGCCTTTAAAAACCGTGCTCATGAGCTAGGCATTGAATACCATCTTTACCGGCTCAAGAACCCCGGCAGTGAGTCCCCGGAAGCGAAATACAACCGCCGGAGCCATGAGGTCGGGCAATGGTTGTCAGGCCTGCCAAAGCCGTTGGGGCTGCTCGCCTATAGTGACATCTGGGGGGCAACGCTATGCACCATCTGCCGCCAGGCGAGACTGGCGGTACCCGAAGCGGTTGCTGTTCTGGGCATCAGCAACAACCTGCTGCGCTGCGAGATGGCACCAGTTGGCCTGTCGTCAATCGACGTGGCCATGGATGAATGGGGCAGGCAGGCGGCCCTGCTGCTGGACCAGCTGATGCGCGGCAAGACCATCGCGAGCCGGACGCTGATTCGACCACACGGTGTTGTCGTGCGTCAAAGCACGGATGTGCTGGCCGTCGACGACCCGGTGGTGGCAAAGGCCATGCGCTTCATGTGGGACCACCTCGAACAGGATCTTCCCGTGGAGGCCGTTGCCCATGAAGTCGGCGTCCAACGCCGCCAGCTCGAACGCGCCTTCCAATACCACCTCAAACGCGGCATCCATGCCGAACTGCGCCGCAAGCGGCTCGAACGCTGCTGCGAGCTGCTGCGCACCACCCGCCTGACCATTGCGGACATCGCCCCGCAGACCGGCTTCCGCTCCGCCGATTTCCTGCATGCCACTTTCAAGCAGGAGTTCGGCATCACGCCGCGGCGGTATAGACTGAAGACTGAAGACAAGCGGGAAAGCAGAAAGCGGGAAAGCAGAAAGCAGAAAGCAGAAATTTCCTTAGCCTCGTTCGCCAGAACGCGGATTCCCCTCCCGTAGCTGCGTTCGCCAGAACGCGGATTTGCTGGCCGGGATTAGACAGACGATCACAAACATATTTTGAGGCTCTTGCAAAACCCCTTGCTGCGCCCGCTTGAAGCCGGGCGCAGCAAGGGGTTTTGCAAAATATAATTCTTCAGCTCTGAACTACCGGAACGCCTGGCATCTCCCCCCCCGCCCTTGCCTTCCAAGGCAGAACCA
>CAZOXS010000448.1:0-9631 GCA_964583785.1 uncultured Victivallales bacterium | reverse complement strand
AGGGTTGCTGCCGCAGATCCTGCATCGCTATCTCTTTCGCGACGCGATCGACCAGGCGCAGGCCGCCGGTGTGGACCTGTGTATCGGCTGCGGGCTCTGCTCCTATGTCTGCCCCTCCAAGATCGAGCTTCGTCAGCAATTTGCCGAGGCGCAGGAACGCCTGCGCGAGGAGCTGGCGATATGAAATTAGTCAAGAACATCCTCCGTTCGGTTCGCCCCCTGTTCGAGGAGGGCGGCACGCTGCGAGCCCTGCGGCCGGTCTACCAGGCGGCGGACAACTTCTTCTTCTCGCATGTTGAGGAGACCACCTGTGCGCCTTACGGGCGCGACCCAATCGATATCAAGCGCTACATGAGTATGGTGATCGTGGCGCTGATGCCGGCCTTTCTGGCATCGCTTTACTTCTTTGGTCCGCGTGTCCTGCTGTTGTTGTTTGTCTCGTATGTCGCGGGCGGTATGGTCGAGGTCTTGTTTGCGATCATCCGTAAGGAGGAGATCAACGAGGGGTTCCTCGTTACCGGCTTTATTTTTCCGCTGATCCTGCCGCCGGGCATCCCGCTCTGGATGGTGGCGGTTGGCGCTGTCTTTGGTGTGCTCGTGGGCAAGGAGGTGTTCGGGGGTACCGGCCGCAACCTGTTCAATGCCGCGCTGGTCGGCCGCTGTTTCCTGGCGTTTGCCTATCCGGTCCGCATGACAGCTGCCTGGGTGGCGCCCGGACCGGAGAAATGGCTGCTGTTTCCCGGATCGCTGGCCGCCGCCTCGCCGGATGCGGTTACACTGGCTACACCGCTGGGTCTGGCCAAGGGCGGGGTGATGACTGCCCCGCTGGATCTGTTTCTCGGCAACGTCGGCGGGTGTGTCGGAGAGACCTCGACACTGGCGATCCTGATCGGTGCGGTCATCCTGCTACTGACGGGCATCGCCAACTGGCGCACGATGGCGGGAGGCATGCTTTCGATGGCGCTGCTCGCCTGGGTGCTGAATCTGCTCTGGCCGGCACAGGTGGCCCCGCCTGGGTTCCAGTTGCTGGCGGGGGGCTGGATGTTCGCCATCGTCTTCATGGCCACCGATCCGGTGACTGGGCCGGCCACGCTCTCGTCCAAATGGGCCTATGGCATCCTGATTGGTACGTTGACGGTTCTGATCCGCAGCTACTCGGGGTTCGTCGAAGGCGCGATGTTCGCCATCCTCTTCGGCAATATCTGTGCCCCGCTGATGGATGAGATCGTGATCCGCCTGCGCACTCGTCGCTATGCGGCAGAAAGGGACTGTGCATGAAAAGCACCCTGCACACGCTCCTCTTCGCGGCCGTACTCGGCGTGGTCTGCTCAACGCTTCTGGTGACAGCCAATCTTTTTACCGCCCCTTACCAGGAGGCCAACCGGAAGGCCGACCAGGTACGCAATTACCTGGCCGCCCTGGATGTACCCATCCCGGAGAATGCCAGTGCGTCGGACTTGATCGCGATCTTCGAACGTACGATCCGCCCCGTCCGGCAGGGCGGCCTGGAGCGTTACGAATATCGGCCGGAAGGTGCGGACGCGCCGCAGGCCGTGGCGGTGGCGTTTGCCGGGCCGGGCGTCTGGGGGCCGATCGAGGGGGTGCTGGCACTGGAGCCGGATATGGCCAGAATCCGTGGCATCCGCTTCTTCAAGCAAGAGGAGACGCCTGGGCTCGGCGGTGAAATCGCCACGGAGGGATTCCTTAAGCGCTTCAATGAAAAACAGATTGTGGCGGCAGACGGCACTCCCGGCTTCCGCGTGCGTAAACCCGGCGCGGCGGACGGCCCCAACGAGGTCGACGGGATCACCGGGGCGACGATGACATCGGAGCGCGTCGGCACGATGCTTGATGCGCTGGCTAAACGCATTCGGGAGGACTAATCGTGCCAGATTACTTGCAATCGAAAGCAGGTGGATGCGGCGGCCTCTGCGGCGGGAAATGTGGCAGTACCATGCACGATGGGGTTATCCGGAACAACCCGATCATCCACCAGGTGCTCGGGGTCTGCTCGGCGCTGGCGGTGACCGGCAAACTCGAGAATGCGCTGGTGATGGGGGCGGCACTGGTCTTTGTCTCGGCCATGTCCAACGCCTTCGTCTCCTTACTGCGGCATCAGATGCCGCGGCGGATTCGCATGATCGTGGAAGTGGCGATCATCGCCACGTTCGTGATTCTCTTCGACCAGCTTCTCAAGGCGTTCTACTGGGATATGTCCAAGCAGCTCGGACCCTATGTGGGGTTGATCATCACCAACTGCATCGTCATGGGGCGTGCGGAGGCCTTCGCCACGCAAAATCCACCGCTGCTCTCGATCGTGGACGGCGTCGCCAACGGCATCGGTTACATGATTATCCTGGCGTTGATCGCCATTTTCCGTGAACTGCTGGGTGCCGGGAGCCTGCTCGGCTACACGGTCTTATCTACATCCTGGTACGTGCCGAACCTGCTGATGGCGCTGGCGCCCGGGGCCTTCTTTACCGCCGGCTTCCTGATCTGGATCATCAACGCCCTGCGCGGCGGCACTGGATTACCGGCAGACAAAAAGAGAGAGGATTCATGAACCCGACATCGCCGCTGGTCATTCTGGCCGCCTCCATCCTGACGAACAACATCTTGTTGGCGGGCTTCCTGGGCATGTGCTCGTTCCTTGCATGCTCGAGTCGGCTTGAAACCGCTTTCGGGCTCGGCGCTGCCGTCACCTTCGTGATGGTCTGCACCACCACGCTTAACTATCTGCTGTACCACTACGTGCTGGTGCCGCTGGGGCTTGAGTTTCTGGCCTACATCCTCTTCATTGCCGTGATCGCCGCCTTTGTGCAATTCGTCGAAATGGTGATCGAACGGTTCAGTCCGAAGCTGTATCACGCCTTGGGAATCTTCCTGCCGCTGATCACCGTGAACTGCGCGATTCTCGGGGTGTCGCTATTTATGGTCATCCGCGACTACAACGGGTTGCAGTCTGCCGCCTTCGGCCTGGGGGGCGGGCTCGGTTTCCTGCTGGCGATTATGCTGATGGCCGGACTGCGCGAGAAGATGGGGTATTCCAACGTGCCAGTGCCGCTGCGCGGCACGGCTATTATGATGTTGGTTACCGGCGTCATCGCCATGACCTTCATGGGATTTGCCGGCATGATCAAGGTGCAGTGATGGGAAGGGATTTCGTGTGTGCGTATGTGAGTGTGTGGGTTTGTGGGGGTGACGGGGGCGCATCATGTCCATGATTTTGCTGGCAATCGGGTTGACGACCGGGGTGTTCCTGCTGCTTGCAGCGGTCTTGCTGGTGGCGGAGAGCCACCTTATCAATTATGGCACCTGTCAGGTCTCGATCAACGACGGCTCGGTCGAATTCGAGCAGACGGGCGGGGTCACGCTGCTTGAGGCCCTTTACGCGCACAAGGTGTTTATCCCGTCCGCCTGTGGCGGTAAAGGCACCTGCGGATATTGCAAGGTCCGTGTGCTGGCGGGAGGGGGGGACGTGCTGCCGACCGAGACGCCCTATCTTAATCGCTCTGAAATGCGCACTGGCATCCGACTGGCCTGTCAGGTGAAGGTCAAATCGGATGTGCAGCTCGAGCTCCCCGCGGATCTGTTGAACGCCAGGGAATTCCGGGCGCGATTGGCCGGGGCGCGTATGCTGACCCCTGACATTCGTGAGCTGGATTTTGACCTGCTGGATCCCTCGCAGCTCGAGCATCGCCCCGGGCAGTATGTCCAGGTGCTCGTGCCCGACGAGGGTGATCCTGTCTATCGTGCCTATTCGATCAGTTCGGCGGCATTCGATCAGAATCGGGTTCAGTTGCATGTCCGCCTGATTCCCGGTGGGCTGGCCTCAACTTACCTGCACGCGATCGCGGAGGGTGATGAGATCGTCTTCACCGGCCCGTATGGCGATTTCCGTTTGTCCGATGATCCGGAAACCGAGATCATCTGCGTCGGTGGTGGCTGTGGTATGGCGCCGATGGCCAACATCATCGAGTCGCTTTACCGCCGGTGGCCCGAGCGCACCTGCCGCTTATTCTTTGGTTGCCGCACGGTGGCGGACGTCTTTTACCGTGAACGTTGGGAGGACTTGGCCCGTCGGCACCCTGGCTTCCAGGTTGTTTATGCCCTGTCCGCGGAAACGGATGATGACGCCTCCTGGGATGGTGACACGGGCTTCGTCCACCTTTCAGTTGCCCGGAGGCTGGAGCCGGGTGTCAAGCGTCAGGCGTTCCTGTGCGGTCCGGAAGCGATGGTCGAGGCGGTGACCGGAGTCCTGCTTGCCAGCGGCATGGAGAAGACCGACATCTTCAACGACGCTTTCTAGCCGGTCCCGTCTATGGCGTATTGGTCAGCGTCCCGAGCAGGCGGCGCATATCGTCGACGGACTCGACCTTGTAGCGGGCGGCGGTGTTGGCCATGCCGACCTTGACGGTGATGGCGGATTCGGGCAGTTCGCGGAACATGTATTCGTCGGTCCAGTCATCACCGGCGGCAAAGATGAAATCGTAGGCGTCGCCGGCAATAAAACGCAGGGCGGCGGACCCCTTGTTAATGCCGCCGCTCTTGACCTCGATCACCTTGTGCCCTTCCATGATCTCGAGATTGTGGTTGGCGATCAGGTTGGTCAGTTCATCCTTGAGCTCGTTGGCGCGCAGATCGGCCTGCTCCTGCTCGGCCTTGCGGTAGTGCCACACCAGCGAGTAGTTCTTCTCCTCGATGAAGGAGCCTGGGGTGCGGTCGACAAAATTTTCAAGCGTGGGGCGGATGTTGACCTTCCAGTCGGCATTGATCTGGTAGAGCATTTCCCATTCGCCGCCGCGGGCGCGGGTCCAAACGCCATGCTCGACGATCAGGTTGACGTTGATGCCCGCGAACCAGCGCTGGAGGGTGTCGCGGTCGCGCCCGCTGATGATCGTGACCTCATTGCCGGGGGCGTCGGCCAGCGAGCGGATAATCGCCAGTGTCTCCGCGTCTGGCGAGGCGGCCTGCGGATCATCCTTGAAGGGGGCCAGCGTGCCATCGTAGTCCAGGAATAGCGCGCGGCTGCCGGCGGCGGCGTAGCGTCTGGCGATCTGGCGCAGAATCTCGTCCGACACGCGTTTGGCGTTGAAGTCCTGCTGGATCGTCCCGACACTTTGCAGCGCGCGCAGGAAATCACTGGCCCATTTGAATACATCATAGCGTTTCAGTCGCTGCTGCACCACCGAGAGGCGCTGCTGCTGCTCGGCGGGCGACATGCTCAGCGCGGTGTGGATGCTCTCGGCAATCTCGTTCAGGTTGTTGGGGTTGATGATGAGCGCCTCGCCCATCTCCTTGCTGACGCCCGCCATCTCGCTGACAATGATCACGCCGTTTTTCGTGTTGCGGGCAGCCGCATATTCCTTGGCCACCAGGTTCATGCCGTCACGCACCGGCGTGATCAGGGCCACATCGCAGGCGTTGTAGAGTTCGATCAGGTTCTCGAACGGCATGGCGCGGTAGAAATACCAGATCGGCGTGTAGTTCACCATGCCGAACCGTCCGTTGATCTCACCGACCAGTTCATCCACCTGGCGCTTGAGCCGCTGGTAGCGGCTGACGTTGTCGCGCGAGGGGACCACCAGCATCACCAGGCAAACCTTGCCGCGGTACTGCGGGTACCGATCCAGGAAAATCTCGTACGCTCTCAGCCGGTTAGGAATCCCCTTGGTGTAGTCCATGCGGTCGATCGAGAGGATCAATTGCCGTTCCGGATCCTGCCGGAAAAAGGAGTCCAGTTCCTGCTGCAGTTCCGAGCGGTCTTCATCCTGGCGGCTGTCGGCGGCGAGGGCCGCCTGGGCGTAATGCGCGTAGTCGATGCCCATCGGGAAGGCATCCGCAAGGATGATCCGGCCCAGGACGTGGATCTGGTTGAAATGGATCTCGTGACCGAACAGGCGGCGCACGCAGCTGAAAAAGTGCCGCTGGTAGTCATAGGTGTGGAACCCGATCAAATCCGCTCCGAGCATGCCCGCGATGATCTCGTTGCGCCAGGGCAGGATGCGGAAGACCTCGTAGGAGGGGAAGGGAATGTGCAGAAAGAAGCCGATGGTCAAGTCCGGGCGCGCATCCTTGATCATGCGCGGGGCGAGCAAAAGCTGGTAGTCGTGAACCCAGATGACATCGCCGGGGGCGGCAACCCGGAGGGCGGCATCCGCAAACTTGCGGTTGACCTTCATGTAGGCATCCCAGTGCTCCTGGCGGTACTCGGCGAATTCGGTGAAATAGTGGAACAATGGCCAGATGGTCTCGTTGCTGAATCCCTCGTAGTACTGATTGACCTCCTCCTGGGTCAGATGCACGGCGACGCAGTTCTCTTCCGCGAGCACAGCCTCGATACGTGCCACGTCGTCACCCTCCAGGTTCTCCTGCGCGATACCCGGCCAGCCTATCCACAGGCCCTCGTAGTGCTTGTAGATCGATTTTACGCCGGTCGCCAGCCCCCCGACGCTGGGCGTGAGCGTGAACTCATCGCCTACCTTGGCTGCATTGTACGGCAAACGATTGGATAGAATATGGATCTGGTTCATTTTTTCCTGTCTTCCTGTTTCCGGTTTCATTACGCTGTAAGGTATACCGTAAAATCAAGCATAATGAAAACGGAAAACGGGGACGATGGATGGATAATCTCAATTACGGCATTATTGGCAACTGCGCGACCGGGGCGTTGGTCTCGGCACAAGGGTCGGTGGACTGGTTGTGTCTGCCGGCGTTCGACTCCCCGTCTGTCTTCGCGCGGCTCCTGGATGAGAAAAAGGGCGGGCGATTTGACATCCTGCCGGAGCGACCGCGCGATATCGTGCAGTTTTACATCAGGAACACCAACATCCTCTGCACGCGGTTCATCTGCGCGGACGGCGAATTCGAGGTTCATGATTTCATGCCGCGTTACAAGATCGACAGCGACCGGGATCGCTATTCACCGCCGGACCTGATTCGTTACTTCCGGCACAAAAGCGGGGCCCCGCGATTCCGTATCCTTTACGATCCGCGGCTACAGTATGCCGCCGGCGTGACGCAAAACGTGGTCGAGAAGGCTTACATCAAGTCGTTCAGCACGACGGGCGAATATGATTCGGTCTACCTCTATACCGGGTTCGATATGCACGCGCTGCTTGCCGGCGAACCGGTATGCCTGGCAGAGGACAATTTCTGCCTGCTTAGCTATCACCAGAAATTGCTGCGGCAGACGGTCGATCGCTGCTATCTGAAGCTACAGCGGACCAAGGTCTACTGGATGGACTGGTCGGAGCGCACCACGGCGTTCGCCCGCCACCAGACGGCGATCAACCGCAGTGCGCTGGTGCTCAAGGCGCTCAGTTCGCAGAAGAGCGGGGCGGTGCTGGCCGCCCTGACCACCTCGCTGCCCGAGACGATCGGCGAAGTCCGCAACTGGGACTACCGTTTCTGCTGGATACGTGACGCGTCAATGGTGGTCAAGATCATGAAGCAGCTTGGCCACGACAGCGTGGCGCGGCGCTATCTTAACTTCATTATCAACATCATGCCCGGCAAGGATGAGAAGATCCAGATCATGTACGGGATCGACGGCGAACGTGAACTGACCGAACGCGAGCTCGATCATCTGGCGGGGTACGCGAATTCACGGCCGGTCCGCGTCGGCAATGCCGCCTACGAACAGAAGCAGAACGATATCTACGGGATCCTGCTGGATGTGATCTACCAGAACTTCCGGATCCACAACACGACGCTGATGTACAGCGAGGAGCTCTGGACGATTGTCCGCAGCGTGGTTCGTGTGGTGGCGCGGAGCTGGCATCAGCCGGACAAGGGAATCTGGGAACTGCGCCACGAGCACCGCCATTTCACCTTTAGCAAGGTACTCTGCTGGACGGCCATCGATCGCGCGATCAAGATCGCGCAATTGCTTAACCAGACGCGTTACGCCGATGAATGGGCAGGACTCAAGCAACAGATTGCGGACGAGATCCTGGATAAGGCCTGGTCGGAGAAAAAACAGGCATTCACCCAGGCCTACGGTCTCGAGGATCTGGATGCCTCGGTGCTGTTGATGGAAAGCTATGGGTTCATCGACGGGATGGACCCGCGCTATGTCAGCACCGTGGACGCCATCCAGCGTGAGCTCGAGCACAAGGGGCTGATGTTCCGCTACCGCAACAGCGACGATTTCGGCAAGCCGAAATCGGCCTTCACGATCTGTTCCTTCTGGTTGATCAAGGCCCTGCTGGTGAGCGGCCGCAGGGACGAGGCCGAGCGGAAGTTCGAGGAGCTGCTCAAGTATGCCAACCATCTGGGGCTTTTCAGCGAGGATATCGATTTCGATACCGGGCGGCTGCTGGGCAATTTCCCGCAGGCGTACTCCCATCTGGCCCTGATCGAGACCGCCATCCTGCTCGCCGAGGGCCGGCGCACCGAGGAGGCCCGGCTGCTGAATGTGCTGCACTGATGGTGAACGATGAAGTTACAACCTAGTAAGGTCAATCCGGAATTCAGTGGACTCGATCGGCGCGAGCCTAGACGCCTTGTCGTAGCGATGTCCGGCGGGGTCGACAGCAGTGCGGCGGCGGCGATGCTGGTGGAGCAGGGCTGCGACGTGGCCGGCGCCTTCATGAAGAACTGGATCAACGAGATCAACGTGATCGGCGACTGCCCCTGGCAGCAGGATGCGGATGATGCCCGTGCCGTGGCGGACCGGCTCGGTATCCCGTTCACGATTGTCAACCTGATGGATGAATACCGTGAGCGGATTGTCGATTACCTGGTGGCGGGCTATCGGGGTGGCGTGACGCCGAATCCCGATGTGCTATGCAACCGCGAGATCAAATTCGGTGTCTTTCGCGAATGGGCGAAGGCGCAGGGCTTCTCGGCGGTGGCGACCGGGCATTATGCCCGCAGCAGACTCCGGGACGACGGCCGGCGCGAGATCCTGACGGGCAGTGACCCGAACAAGGACCAGACCTATTTCCTGAGCCTGATGCAGCCGGACCAGGTGCAGGATGCCCGTTTCCCGATCGGGCATCTGCTCAAGCCGGCTGTGCGCGAGCTGGCCCGGCGACACGGGCTGCCGACCGCGCAGAAGAAGGACAGCCAGGGCTTGTGCTTTATCGGGCAGGTCAAGATGGCGGATTTCCTGCAGGCGTTCATCCCCGATGCACCGGGGGATATCGTGCTGCAGGATGGCCGGCGGGTCGGGCAGCACCGCGGACTGCATTACTTTACCCTGGGGCAGCGCAAGGGGATTGGCGTGGCGTCTCCCGTCCACCGGCAGAACTACGTCGTGGTCGAGAAAAGGCTGGCCACGCGCGAACTGGTGGTGGCATTCGACCAGCCGCAGACGCCCGGCCTGTATTCGCGCGCCTGCGTCCTGGCGTCGGTCAGCGCGACCGGGCTCGAGGGAACGCTCCAGCACGAGCAGGACCTGCTGGCGCGGGCGCGCTACCGCGCGCCATCGGTTCCGGTGCGGTATATCCCATTGCCGGACGGGCGCGCCCGTGTCGAGTGGGCGGTGCCGCAGCGGGCACTGGCCTGCGGCCAGATCTGCGCCCTCTACGAGGGCGAGGTGCTGCGCGGCGGCGGCATCTACGCCGAAATTCTCTGATTCAGCATGCAGGCCAAGGCACTGACGGCATAGATGGCGGCGGTCTCG
>CAZOXS010000447.1:0-3147 GCA_964583785.1 uncultured Victivallales bacterium | reverse complement strand
CACCGCAACATCCAGCAGATCGTGCGCTTTGCCAACCGGATGCGAATGGAACACCGCAAGGCTCTGGGGCTTCCAGCTTTTGCCAAGGACAGCTCTTATCGCAAGGTGCCCTCGTACAGCGCCTTCTATAACCTCTTCAGGCAGCTGGACATTGACGCGTTCAGCCAGTGCCTCAGCCAGTGGCTTGCCGCCCGTAGCGGAACCCTGCCGGCAGCTCTGGCACTCGACGGGAAGTTCATCCGCGATACGGTCGGAATCGTCTGCCTGGCCGATCACGAAACCGGCGTCCCCCGGGCCATGGCCAAGGCATCCAAGAAGGAAGGCGAAGGTCATGACTGCGAGCTCAAGGCCGCACAGCGGATGATCCGGCGTGAAAAGGATCTGAGCAATACGGTCATTACCGCCGACCCGCTGCACTGCCAGCGCCAGACGGCCCGTGATATCGTAGAGCGCGGCGGCGAGTTCATCCTCCAGGTCAAGGACAACCAGAAAAGCGTGCATGCGGCCAGTGCTCTCAAGACAAAGGACATCACCCCCTTTTTGCCCAGACCGAAAAGGCCCACGGACGTATAGACCACAGGGATATCGCCCTGCTGGCGGTCGACCCCCAAACCGTGGGCTTCCCGCATGTCGAGACCATCATCAAAGTGCGGCGACGATCCTCGGCCACAAAGAAAACCGAGATCAGCCACTATGTCTCATCCATCCCTGCGGATACCTACACCCCGAAACAGTGGCTGGCGCTGATCCGGGGACATTGGTGCGGGGTGGAAATACGAAACCACTGGCGCAAGGATGCCTGCCTGCTTGAGGACAAGACGCGAAGCCGCAACCCCAATATCGTGGCCGCCTTCGCCATGATCAGGAACCTGGCACTCTATTTCCTCAACGAACAACAAATCCATTCCACCCTCACCGGCTTCGTCGAGGCCACTGCCGCTTACGCCTCAAAGGCTTATGCAATGATAAAGGGGCGCGTATGAGGTCATATGAAAAGACCGTGCACGCCATGATAACGAAAATCTGCGTGCACAGATCGGGGATATGTAGTAGACTTCAGGGGGTTGAGAGGATCATGAACGAGCCTGCGCTCCTCATTGGGTATGGGCTGTTGGAGGCTTTGCGATGAATCAAAAGCGTATCGGGGTGGGACTTCTCGCGCTGTTGGCATGTGCGACTGCGATGGTTTGGCTTTGGGGTGTAGGCCCGGTATCCACCGATGGCGTTTTGCAGGCGCGTCCGCAGCCTTCAATGGCGGAGGACAAGGCGGGCCCCCGCGAGCACTCCGCCGGCGCTTCCCGTGCCGCAAATGTCCCCGTTGCGAGCAATCGTACGCCATCCGCTGATCCAGTATCCGGCGTGGCCTCCCCTTTGGTGCCAATCGATGGTGGCGGCACAAACCGCGCGGAGCATGCGAACGGACGTGCAGCACCCCCCCCAGTCGCCTCTTCCGGTCATGGTGCCGATGATAAACACGCTCTGGAACCCGTCAGAAGCGCGGCGGATATTCTCGCCGAGGCGGATATGCAGAATCTCGCCGTGCGCGAACAAGTCGTTGCGCAATTACGCGGGCAATCCGAGCAGCGCCGCGCGGCAGCAGAGGCCCGTGCTGATGCACTGGGCATCCCGATCCGGATGGAGATGCCGGATGGTCAGGTGATTGAACTGCAAGAGTTCGAGGGGGATCGCCCACTGTATTATACGACCCATAACCGCAATGCGGCGATATCGGCAGCGGTTCCGCCTCTCTATGAACCGCCTTACGCCTTGAATGGCGACCAGATGCCCGTCGGGGTCTGGGATGCGGGCTCCGTGCGCAGCACGCACCAGGAGCTTAGCGGTCGGGTGAAATTGTTGAACAGTGGTGCCGCGCTGGACGACCATTCAACCCATGTGGCTGGCACGATCGCGGCGTCGGGGGTGCAGGGGCAGGCGCAGGGTATGGCCCCTGCCGCGGTGATATATTCCCTCGACTGGAACAACGATCTGGCGGAAATGGCGGCAGGTGGGGCTGCCACGGCGGATGATACGGACCGTCTTCCCATTTCCAATCATTCGTATGGATTTATTACGGGCTATATGCCGGTCTCTGCAACGCGCTGGCGCTGGTTTGGCCAAGGCCAGGGGCCGAATGATGTGGACCAGAATTTCGGCCGGTATCATTCGAGCACGCGCGATTGGGATGCGCTGGCCTACAGTCTACCCTATTACAGTATTTTTCAGGCGGCAGGCAATGACCGTAGCGATAACCCGTCGCCCGGCGACCGGGTTGATAATTCCCTGGGCGTTTTTCTCTATAATTTTGATCCGGCGCTGCACCCTAAAGGCGATGGCGCGTATCGGGGCGGGTTCGACTCGATCAGTTATGCCGCCCTGGCAAAAAACGTGATCACGGTGGGGGCGGTGGACGATGCTGTCAGTGGGGGGCTGCGCTCGCTGACCAATACGGGCATGAGTAGCTTCTCGTCGTGGGGACCGACCGATGACGGGCGCATTAAACCGGATCTGGTCGCCAATGGTGTGGGCTTGTATTCGTCGTTGTCCCAGGGCGATGCCTCGTACAGCACGTACTCGGGAACGAGTATGGCAACCCCCTCGGCCGTCGGGGCCGCCACGCTCCTGATCGAGTTGTACCGGCGTGAATTCGCGGACCGATTGATGCCCGCGAGCTTGCTGCGGGCTCTGCTGGTGCATACGGCGGATGACCTGGGCACGCCGGGGCCCGATTACAGCTACGGGTGGGGCTTGATCAATCTGGAACGTGCCGCCGCCCTGCTCATGGACCATGTCCAGAATGCCGGCAGTCCACGCTTGATCACCAGCGATCTCACCACGAGCACGACCTCTTTCTCCTACGCCTTTACCTGGAATGGTTCCGACCCGATCCGGGCAACGTTAAGCTGGACGGACCCTGCCGGGGAAGCGCAAACCGCGCACGATAGCCGCACCCCCGTTCTGGTGCATGATCTGGATGTCGCGGTCTTAGGCCCGACCGGCGTCCGCCATCTGCCTTATGTCATGCCGTTTGTCGGAACCTGGACCATAGCCTCCCTGTCGCAGCCCGCCGTCACAGGCACAAATCGCGTGGATATTCTAGAGCAGGTGTTGATCGCGGATCCTGCCGTGCCGGGTACCTATACGGTTCAG
>CAZOXS010000446.1:0-8561 GCA_964583785.1 uncultured Victivallales bacterium | reverse complement strand
TGACGACCCGCTGCAGGAATGCCTGCAGGATCAGGTGCGGTGCCGCCTCGCGGTAGTCGTACTTCTCGATCCAGATGTCCGAGTTCTCGCGCCAGAACGCCTGGAAGGCTCGCAACAGGGCCGACATGTCAAGTTTGCCGTTGGATATCCAGCGATTACGCAACTCAGGGGGCATGGCCGTTTGCTGGTCAAACGAAAGTGCCCTTACGATAACCTCCCGGTAAATCGGGTTGGCGGCTTCCCAGGTTCCTTGATCGGTGCGCAGCAAGCCCAGATCGACCACGTAGCGGGCATCATCGGATTGGAACGAGACACCGACGCCTTCACCCGTCAGCACCGGTTCGACAATCTGGCGCACGCGCGGCTCGCGCAGTCGCTCGATCAGGCTGTCGATATGCGTGTCGCGCCGCTGGATCAGCCGTTCGGCGGCGTCGTCGATATGTTCCGGTTTAATGCGTTTTGCCGCATCGCCTTCCAGGAGCACATCAACGACCTCGGCTGCCAGTGCATTGACCAGCCATGGCTGTCCCTGGCTCCACCACTGGGCGCGCGCTACGGCTTCCGCCGGGAAAACCTGACCGGTATCGGCAGTATGCTGTTCGTAGAGTTCTCCAATTTCAGTTTCGGTGAAATTGTGCAGCGTTAATGATTTCACTGAAATATTGAAGGGGCTGGCACTGCCGAGCGTTTCGCGGTCGGTGCGAATGTTGGCCTTGTAATCACGGATATCGCGCATGCCGACCAGGGCGCAGGAATGCAGGAAGGGGGCCTCGGCGCGGTTGATATAGCCGTCGCGCAACTGCCGCAGGAACGTGATCAGCGTGCCATCGGCGAGGCAATCCACCTCGTCGAATAGCATGATCAGCGGACGATCCAGTTCGGCACACAGCGTATTGAAGCCATCTTTGATCACGGTATTGAACATACCGTCGCCGAATGGATTCGGCAGCTTGGCGATTGCCAGCGAGGACCGCAGGGTGGCGACAATCGCCGGCATTCCTTCCTTGGGGTCGCGAATACCCTGCACGCTTTCAAGCGAGCAGTAAACCGCCTTGTACTGCGTGCCGGCGTTCAGCTCGGTGGCTAGTGCCTTTAGCAGCGTCGTCTTGCCGGTCTGGCGCGCGGCATGAATGATGAAATACTGTTTCCGGGTAAGCAGATTGAATATATCGCCGCAACGTGTTGAGGCGGGCAGCATGTAGTGGTCACCGGGAACGCAGGGCCCGGTCGTGTTGAAAAACCGTTTCATACCGGCAAGATAAGCCATCCCCCCCGCCATGGCAAGATTTTCATCGTGGCGGGAGCGCCCAGGGGAGCGTATCTTGCTTCTGGCGTGATTTGTTACGCTCGAAACGTTAAACGACGATTGACGGTAACGTAGTAGGACAGGCACCCTTGCCTGTCCCGTGCGAAAGAAGTGGCAAGGGCCAGCGAAATAATGACCGCAGGACAGCCCTTTCTCTCGTATGCCTCACCACTCGCTCCGGACAGGCGAGGGCACCTGTCCTACATTAGTGGCGGGCGCCCCCACCGCCCACCCCACCGTCAACAGTCTTCGGTCTTCAGTCTTCGGTCTACAGTCCTCAGTCTGCGGTCTCCCATTTCGATTTTCGACTTTACCAACCCCCTCCGCTTATATCGCGTGGTGCTGTCAACGTGGAGCGGCTACTCCTTCTGGCGCGTCGCGAGCGGACGGATGTCGTGTTGGGTGAGCTGGCGCGTCAGGGGTTGTGTTTGCCTTAATGTTGCGGGAGCTTCCAGCTCGCGCTGCGCCTCCGTCCTCAACTCCCCCGTAGCTACGGCCGCCAGAGCGTGGACCTTCCGTCTCCCGTCTTCACCTTCCGACCTCCGTCCTCCGTCTGCGGCCAACGCGCACTTGACAGGCTTACGCCTTTTAATGCATATTGCAACTATACATCAGGGAGGTAACCGATGCAGGCGACCATTGTCGATTTACGATACCATATGAACGATGTCCTCAAGGCGCTCGACCGTAATGAGGATGTCGATATCCTTTATCGTGGCAAGACCAAGGGCGTGCTGATGGCCAAGGTTGACCGCGTAGGAAAAAAGGTGGTCGAGCACGCTTTTTTCAACATGCGCGGATCAGGCCAATCCGTCGATGCGGAAATGGACCGTCTTCGCGGGGGACGCTACCGTGATCTTTGATACGGATATCTTCATCTGGCTCGAGCGGGGCAACCGCAAGGCGGCCGCGCTGGTCGAGCAGGAAGCGGAGCGCTTTATCTCGGTGCAGACCTATCTGGAGTTGCTGCAGGGTGCCGAAAATAAGGTGCAGCACGACTGCACAAAGCAGTTTCTGCGGGATTTCGGATTCAGAACGCTCCCTCTTTCCGATAATATTGGCCATCGGGCGGCGGTTTACATTGAGGAGTATTCACTGTCGCACGGTCTCAGGGCCGGCGATGCGCTCATCGCCGCCACGGCTACCGAAAACAACATGACCCTTTG
The DNA here is from genome assembly GCA_964583785.1 of uncultured Victivallales bacterium. GTDB lineage: Bacteria > Verrucomicrobiota > Kiritimatiellia > UBA8416 > UBA8416 > UBA8416. The sequence goes on along the minus strand of CAZOXS010000446.1, from coordinate 6,089 downwards.
TACCAGCAATGCCAAACACGTCCGTCCAATCAAGGACCTGAAGCTAAGGGTGTTCCACCCATAGTGGCGGGAGCTTCCAGCTCGCGCAAACGGTGGTCGCCCGCTCGCGCCGTGAGCTAGGCGAAAGAGGGGCCGTGGATCCCCCCCGTAGCCACGCTCGCCAGAGCGTGGATCTCTTCCCAAGGCCGCTCGACCAATCCTCCACGCTCTGGCGAGCGTAGCTACTGTCTCCGTCCACCGCCCACCGCCCACCGTCTCCCGTTTCGACTTTCGACTTTCGACTCTCGACTTTACCCCCCCGCCCCCCCATCAGCACCAGATCACGCTGACTGGCTTGCCGTTGCCGGTGGTTTTCTCCTCGCGTCCGAGCCGTTCTTCCCATGGCTGCTTGCGCGCTTCCTGTCGACGGTCGAAGATCACCAGATGCAGGGAGTCGGCATTGAGTTTGTCGTCGTAGCGGGCGATCTGCTCAAGCCCTACTTCGACGGTTGTGTCGCGTCCGCGCTTCGGATGGACGAGCTTGATCTCGATGATGTTGCGGCGTCCGCCGTAATCGATCACCAGGTCGACACGGTCACGGCCAGCCGCGTATTCCCGCTCGATGTTGCCGCCACCGTTCACGATCCGTTGCAGGAAGGCCATCAGCAGCAAATGCGGGAACGCCTCGGTGTAGTCGGCTTTCTCTTCCCATATTTCCGAGTGCCAGGTCCAGAATCTCTGGAACTCGTGCATCAGGGCATCCATGTCGAGTCCACCATCAGGGCGTCTCCAACTGAATTCCGGTGGAGGAATGGCCATCTGCATGCCGTAGCTCAGCTCGCGGGCAAGGACCTCGCGGTAGATCGCGTTGGCGATCCCGGGGCTACCATCCGTGCCAATGGTCACGAGCCCTAGATCCTGGCAGAACAGGAAGGCGTCGTTCTCGGCCATCTGCGGATCTGAAGCACCGATCAGGATCGGCTGGACAACGCGGCGGACACGTTCCTCGCGCAGCCGTTGGCCAAGCGAATCAATGTGCGTCGCGCGCGACTTGATCAGCAGCTCCTTGGCCTGGTCGACATGGGCGGCGGTAACGGGATCAACCTTGCCCGTCGGGGCGGTTTCCAGCACGCATTTCTTGCAGAGGGCATTCACCAGCCAGGGCTGGCCGGAAGTATAGTGCCAGATTCGCGCGAGCGCCTCCGGACCGAAGACCTGCCCGGTGTCCGCCCTGTGCTGCGAGGTAAGCGCGGCGATATCCGCCTCGGAGAAATTACTGATGGTAATGGAGTCTTCCTTGATGTTGAACGGGCTGCCGGGGTTGATGGGGACACCGTCCTTGCTGTGGACCAGGTAATCGCGCAGGTCGCGCATGCCGACCAGCGCGATGGAGACCGGAAACTTACCGATACCACGGCTGGCAAAGCCGCCGCGCAACTGCCGCAGGAAGGAAATCATGGCCGGACCTTCCAGGACATCGACCTCGTCGAAAAGGACAACTAACGGTTTCGGGTCGCACAGTGCCGCCCATTGGGTCAGTAATTCGGAAAGCGCACTGGCGGCAGAAGCTTGCGGCAGAGGCGGCACAGGGATATCGAATCGAGCGGACCACTCCCGAATGGCCTCGCAGATGGCGGTAATCGCGCGATCAACCTCCGGCAGTCCCTGGCAGCGCTCGACGCTGACGTAGCAGGCGATGGCCTCGGAGCCGCTGTTGATCTCGCGCATCCAGCTTTGCAGGAAGGTAGTCTTGCCGGTCTGGCGCGGGGCATGCAGCACCCAATAGAGCTGGTCGCGGATATAGCGGTCGAGGCTGGCGCCAACCAGCCGGTCTGCCGGCGGCAGCATATAGTGCATATGCGGCATGCAGGGCCCGGTGGTATTGAAGTAGCGACTCATGCTGGAAAGATAAGCCATCCCCCCCGCCATAGCAAGATTTTCATCGTGGTGGGAGCGCCCACAGGAGCGTATCTTAGTTCTGGCGGTTTTTGTTACGCGTGAGCGGTTAAACGACGACTGCCTGTCCTTCTATGAGCAGTCTAAAGTCCCCCCGTGTCCCCCCGTAGCTACGGCCGCCAGGCCGTGGATCTCCCAAGTCTAAAGTCTAAAGTCCCCACCGTCCACCGCCCCCCGCCCTCCGTCTGCGCCCTCCCATTTCGACTTTCGACTTTCGATTTTCGACTTTACCAACTTCCCCCGCCCTACGGTGCCACGTTCATCCCGATGCGGTAGAAGACCGGTGGCGTGACCTGCTGGCACCAGACCTCGTAATTGGTGCCAGCGGCGTTGTAGCCGAAGTCTTCGGTCCGTTGCTGCCAGTCATTGCTGGTAACGTTCAGCAGGTTCGTGACGTACCACACGGACGGGATCAGGGACGCCTCTTCCGCATTCGCATTGAAATACACCCGCCCCGAGAGATTGCTGAGCACGGCGGAAACGATTATCACCTCGCCGGTGTACGAGCCCGGTACGACGGGTATATCATTCGTCGGCCACACGATCAGCGTCTGGATCGATCCGCCAGCGTCAAAATTCGTGGTGCCGACCGAGAATTCGGCGTTGTCGACCCAGTTGCTCACAAAATCCATCCGTGTGCTTCCCGTACCGTGGCGACTCAAGGAGTAATCATACAAATCATCATCTAGGCCGGCATAGACAAACTTGTGATTTGGATCGGTCGAGAGACTCATGTCTAGCCCGCTTGAGTAACCGTATGTATCATAGGAAACCTGTTCATCAATGATCCCGGTCGGCCGGACCAGTTGAAGGCCGCCAGAGTATGGCAGCGCATTGGTTAATTCCCGGTTTGCCGTCAGGACGTCCGGTTGCCCGAATGTGTAGAAATGGAACTGGTCCGTTTCATTGCCGATGGTGAAGTTGTTGGTGAATGTGTACGTGGCGTTGGTGGAATAGCCTACCGGGTTGATGACCTCCAGTCGCCAGTTCGCCATGTTCGCATTACCCCAGCCGACCAGCTCGACATATTGACCTGCCGGGAAACTTAGCCAGGTGCTATCGTCGGTAATATTCAGTTCATTGATCCAGACCTGCCCGGGGAGGCAGGAGAGCGAGTAGTAGTAGGGGGTCTGGTCGGCCTGGCCGTCATTGAGGTCGATCGGCCGGTAGTGCTCCGGGTTCACGAAGTTGTTGTAGTACTTCGGGCTGGACTTCTCGGAGAAGAACCCTTGGAATTCCGCCTTGACCTGATATTGCACCACCTGGTCGATCGGCTTCTTGACGATCGGGAATTCCGAGCGGTAGATGCCGTCCTCATCATCGTCTTCCATATCGACGACGGTCCATGTGCCGTTGGTGTAATCACCCCAGCTGGCGTCGCCAGCCTTGTAAAGCAGCTTTAGCACGATATTGCTCGGGCTGAAGAAGAAGTCGTCGACCTTGACCTTCACGAACACATCGTCGTTGAATGTCGGGATCACTGGCTCCAGCTCCAGCTCCGAGAGGCGCAGATCGGCCGCCAGCGGTGCGGTGATCACGATGTTGTCCACGCCCACCCGGCCAAGATGGCCATCCTGCGAGTTCACCCGTAGCGCGACATAGCGGTAGTCGCGTTCGAAAGCGGCATAGTAGTATTCCTGATAGACCGTATTGGTCACGCTGACCAGCGGTCCGATACGCTTCCATTCTGACTGTGCCAACAACCGGTTGGTGGAGGCGGTGCCGACAATCTCGATCTCCGAGGCGTTGGTGTCCCACGCGCGGTAGAGGAAACGGATCTCACCGACACCATCCGGCAGGGTGGCGGACTGGATAAACGGATTGTATTCATTGTTGGTGACGCCTCCGGTGCCATTGGTGGCGCTGTTGTTGAGGAAGGCACCGAAGCGGTTGCCCGCCACGCGCGCCAGCCAAGGGCTGTCCTCGGTGGCGATAATAGCGTTAGCACCATTGGGTTGTGTGGAGGTCACCAGCACGTTGTACCCCCACCAGGTGGTGGTATCTTCGAGTGATACGGGCTCGGTGACGGTGAGGTTGTCAATGACCAGGCCATCATCATTTCCGGCCGTTTGGTTGCGTATCCGCAACCGCGTGATAGATTCTTGGAGATCACGGGGGATACTGGCACTGTAGTTCTGCCAGTCGTCCAGACCGCTGTTGCGGGTGACAGGTGCCGCCAAGGCGGTCCAGACCTCGGGATCATTGGTGAGATAGTCAATCACGAAGGCTACGGAGGTGACATTGGTGTCGGCCGCCTTGTAGTCGAACTCGATGACCGAGGCCCGCGTCAGCACCGGCGACCAGATCTCCTGGCTGGCACCCCCTGCGGCCCGGGAATGGCGCAGCTCGATCCCGCGCCCGCTCTTGCCGATATCGTCGACCCATACGTTCTTGCCTTCCCAGCCGTTCACGACCAGGTTCGCTCCGGCCCAGGAGGTCCGCACGACATTATCGATGATCAGATAACCGCTGCCAGACTCATGCAGCACCCGGACATAGCCAAGGTTGGCGTTGTGCGGATAGCCGGTATAACGCTTGTAATAGGAATGCGTCAGATTCGTGAAAATGTCGGATGTGGTCCAGGTGTCTAGATCGGTGCTGAACTGAACCCGCGCCTCGATCGGCGTCCCGACATAGCCGGGCCGGATGAAACGACCGCCGGAAACCGTCCAGTTGTCAGTGATGTCCCAGTCGGTGGGTGTGGAGTCGAAACTCTCAGTGTAAACCGCCGTTGGGTTGATGGCAAAACTGCTATTGGTAACCGCATAGACGCTGACGTCTTCAATGGACAACGCGGCATCCATCCCGTTAAATCCAAAGCCGTAGGCGGCAGGTGTCGCCGATGCATCATCGTAGTTAATCGTTTTACCACTGCCCGTCAGCCGAATCTTAACCGTGTTGGTGCCAGTCCAGTAGAAATTTAGTTGCACGGTATGTTCGGTCTTTATCGAACTGGTAACGGTTTGCGACGTCCCTCGCTGGGTCGCCGTCCCGCCGTTGATTTCCCAGAGTTCGTAGCGTATTTGGGTAGCGGATATCTGGCGCACGCGACCCTCGTAATAATTGTCGGCGTTAAAGTAATTTCCAATAATCGATTTATACGCATAACCGTAGGACTCCGAGGTGCTGTTGGTCGGCACGTCGGTTGTCATGATCTTGGCTTCGATACGTATATTCGTGCTCGTCACGCCGGGATGGATCGCCGGGCTGAAGTCATCCGGGCTGGCGCAGCGCAGGTCGAATGAGAAGCTGCCGGCATCCCTTTTGCCGACATTGTTGTTGCGAACATGCGCTGTAACCCCTGCCTTGAGCAGCGCGGCCTGGCCAACCGCCTGGGTGACGACGATACCCCCGCGGATCAGGTAACTACGCGAGTCGCCATCGGTTTGGGTTCCAGAGTTAATACTCCAGTTGTCGGGGTAATCAAATACATTGGTCCAGCCGCTCTCGAAATCCTCGGTGGGGGTCACGTATTCGGTTTGGGGCCAGGCGTCGAACGACTGTTCGTATTGAGTGATTTGCGCGGCGGCATAACTTTCGCCGAAATAGGTGTCGTCGGCCGGCCAGTCCTCGAAGTCCTGGACCGCCGCGCGCTGGACGCTGTAGATGCCGGTGTTCTCGTCGAAGCGGATGATGTACTGGCCGACGGCGTTGGTTTCCGGAATGAGAATCTCGCTGCCACCGAGGGTGGCGGTTCCCTCTAGCGGCATGTTCGTGCGGTACTGGATGTTGTCGCCCCACGTACCGAAAAAGCCGCTAGACGCAGTTGTCCCATCATAGTAGCCGAAGCCGCTGATCAGGAAAGTCGGCATGTTGGTCGGGTCGATGAACTCCAGCACCCCCTCCCACATGCCGTTGCCGAGCTGGTTGAAGCTGGTGACATCTGCGCCGTCAACACGGATGCTGACATTGCTGAACGCCGATTCATACCGCCGCGTGGCGTAGCCCAGCGGGGCGTCCGGGAACGGCATCGGGCTCTGATCCTCGCCCATGGCGCTGTAGCCCTTGAAGTTGGCCGCGACATAATACTCCACCTCGCTCAGGTTGAGCTGCGCCGGGATATCGGCATCGAAACGGCTGCCGTTGCGGGTCATGCCCACCGGCGTGTAAGCGGTCCAACCGGTTACCTGATCGTTGACCCGGTACCAAAGCGT
>CAZOXS010000445.1:0-8683 GCA_964583785.1 uncultured Victivallales bacterium | reverse complement strand
TCGAAGCGGGGTTTATTACGTGCTCAAGAGCATGGAACAGGGGCCGAGCTTCCGTATCACGAAACCGAAGTTCCCGGTTGCCGATCCCACCTGGCGTATCATCACCCCGCAACGCTCGCGCTATACGCATCTTTACTTTTGAGGCTCTTGCAAAACCCCTTGCTGCGCCCGGCTTCAAGCGGGCGCAGCAAGGGGTTTTGCAAGAGCCTCGACAGACAGAGCAACATACCCGCGATCCCGGCTATGTGGCTCGGGATCGCCAGAGTCTTGCGTGGCTCTACCCTCTTGGCGTCCTTGGCGATCTTGGCGGTTCTTCTCACTTCTTGCTTCAACCTTCACACATCAACCTTCACATTTTTCTCTGCCACGCCATCCACTTTGCGAACAGTTTCTTCACCAGGGGGGTCAGTCGCGTGCGGCTGTAGGCGCCGGCGACGCGCTTGATAGCCTCGGCCTGCGTCGGATAGGGATGAATCACGCCGGCGAGAATCTTGAGCCCGGCCTTGGCCGCCATCGCCGTCGTCATCTCGCTGATCATCTCGCCGGCATGGGTCGAGACGATCGTCGCGCCCAGAATTTTGTCGGTCCCCTTGCGAACCATCACCTTGATAAAACCCTCCGTCTCGCCATCCGTCTGAGCTCGGTCAATGGCGCTCATATCCACCTTGAAGGTATCGGTCGCGATACCCTGTTGCTGGGCGTCGGCCTCGTACAAACCCACATGCGCGACCTCCGGATCGGTGTAGGTACACCAAGGCATGTTGAGTGCGCTGAGATTGGCATGGCCCTTGAACAGCGCGTTCTGAATGACAATGCGCGCGGCGGCATCGGCGGCGTGCGTGAACTTCCAGGCCATACAGCAATCGCCCGCCGCGAAAATGCGCGGGTTGGTGGTGCGCAGGTTGTCGTCCACCGTGATCCCTTTCCGGGGATCGTAGGCCACACCGACCGCTTCAAGGTTCAAGCCCTCGACGTTTGGGGTACGCCCGGCGCCGATGAGGATCTCGTCGCCCTCGAGTGTTTCTTCCCTGCCGTCATGTTCGACGATGACTTGCTTTCGAGAACCGGCTTTCTGCGCCCTCTTGACCTTCGCATCGAGCAGCACGCGAATCCCTTCGCGCTCAAATACGCGCGCGAGCAATGCCGAGGCGTCAGGGTCTTCCTTCGGCAGGAATCGTCCATGCTGCACGATGCTGACCTCCGACCCGAGCCGGCGAAAGGCCTGCGCCAGTTCGCAACCGATCGGACCACCGCCGATGACGATGAGGCGTTCCGGCAGTTCGGTCAGGTTGAAGACCGTCTCGGTCGTGCGGAAACCGGTTTCCGCCAAACCCTCTTCGCGCGGATGCACGGCGCGGGCGCCGGTTGTGATGACGGCCTTTTTGAAGCGAAGCTGTTGACCGCCCACCTCAACAGTGTCGGGGCCGGAGAATCTCGCCTCGCCGATGAAGACATCCACACCCAGTTCATCGCGGTAGCGCTTGGCGGAGTCGTGGTGACTGATTTCAGCGCGAATGCGCCGCAGGCGCTCCATGACCTTGGGGAAATCACCTGGGGTTGGCGCGGCAGGGGACAAGCCGAAACGGTCCGCCCACCGCATTTCGGCGGCCAGACGCGATGGCCGGATCAGCGCCTTGGACGGCACGCAACCGACATTCAGGCAATCCCCGCCCATGAGGTGCCGCTCCACGAGCGCCACTTTCGCGCCCAGACCGGCCGCGCCTGCGGCCGTGATAAGACCGGCGGTGCCTGCGCCGAGCACAACCAGGTTGTAGATCGGCTGCGGCGTCGGATTGACCCAGTCGGAGGGATGGGCGTTGCCGAGCAGGGTGTTATTGTATTCGTCGAGCGGGAGAACATCAAAATGCCAGCGCGATTCAGACATGAGCATTCTCCCCTGGAATACGGTATCGGTACTTCATCGTGAATTTCCTTTCTCTCATCCAGCGCAGCAACTCAATTTGTTCACGTCTTTGGTGAACGTCAGCGCCGCCAGTTTTACGCCTTCGCTCAACGTCAGGTAGGGGTGAAAGCAGTTCGTCAAATCGCGCACGGTGACGCCGAACTTGATGGCCAGGCCGATTTCCATCAGCAACTCGGCGCCTTCGGGCGCCAGGATGCGCGCGCCGACGAGCCGGTCGGTCTTTCGGTCGCGAATCAATTTGATGAAGCCCCGCGTGTCGCGCGCCGCCAGCGACCGCGGCACGTGTGACAAGGGCAAGGTGGCCGTTTCCGCTTCTATTCCTTGTGCCTTCGCCTGTTTTTCGTCAAAGCCCACACCCGCCACTTGCGGGTCGGTGAAAATGACCCAGGGCAACGCGGTGTAATCGCGTTGCCTCCGCGCGCCCGTTAAAGCATTCTCAGCCGCGAGACCGCCTTCGTAGGCGGCGGCATAGACAAACATGTTCTCGCCCAGCACATCGCCGGCGGCATAGACGCCGGGCGCGCTGGTCTGGAGCATGGCATCCACCGCAATCGCGCCGCGCGCGGTGGTCTTGACGCCGACGGTTTCCAGCCCCGCGTTTTCGATATTGGGCGCGCGCCCCGTGGCGACCAGCATGTGCGTGGCGCGAAAGCTGTGCGGCTGACCGTGAACGTTGGCTTCCACCAACACGCACTCTTGGTCCTGCGTTACACGCCGGGTGATGACGCCGGTGACTATCTCCACGCCCTCATCCCGCAGAAAACCGGTCAGGGTTTCGGTCAAGTCCGGCGCTTCGTCTGGCAGAATGCGGTCGGAACGTTGCAGAACCGTCACACGGCTGCCGAAACGCGCTAACATCTGCGCGCATTCCAACGCGATGTAACGACCGCCCAGGACGAGCAACGATTCCGGCAGGGTCTCCAGTTCGAACAGTGTTTCGTTGGTCAGATAGGAGACGGTGTCCAAACCGGGAATCGGCGGCAGGCTCGGCCGCGCGCCGGTGGCGATGAGGATTGCATCGGCCTTGAATTGCTCCGTCTCGGTCACGACAGTGTTGGCGTCCAGCAGTCGGCCGCGGCCTTTGACGAACGTGATGTGATCGTTATCGCCGATGACATTGGCGTATTTGGCGTGGCGCAACTCCTGAACTAGCGCGCGCTTCTGCGCGATGACATCCTTGAAACTGGCCAGATTGCCTGAAGTCGTAACGCCCGCGAATGCCGGCGGCTGAGACGCGCGGTGCAGGACTTCCGCGGCGCGAATCAGGGTCTTGGAAGGCACACAGCCGACATTGACGCACGTGCCACCCATCGGCAGTCCGTCATTGATGATAGCGGCGCACGCGCCGAGGTCAGCCGCTTTGAGCGCGGCGGCAAACGCGGCGCTGCCACCGCCGATGATGACCACCGTTTTGCCTTCGGCCGAGCGACCCGGCGCTGGAGCGGCTGGCACAGACTGTTCATGATGGGTTGTTGCGCAGCAGTCTGATTTCTTCATGGTGTTTCCTTCCGGACGACAGGCTCAGCTTTGAACCCGGTTTCATCAATCGCCGCTATGAGTTCCTGCGGCGAAGTCGCTATGGCATCGTATTGTACGATGGCCTCTTTTGTGTCGTAGTTGACTTCGGCAGTCACAACGCCTTTCTGCTTTCGCAGCTTGGCCTGAATGCCGGCGGCGCAGGCCGCGCAATCCATACTTGGTATCTTCGCTTTCAACACGGCGCCGTTCCCATTGGCAATCGCGGCGACCGGCGCGCTTGGCTCAGTCGCCCGCAGGATAGCCGATGAGAGAATTGGAAAGGCCGCCATGATCAAAACGACAGCAGTCGCCAGCCACAAGACCACCTTGTTCCATTGCGCAACCGGCTTGGTCGCGCAGGCCGAGCCTTCTTCGCAAGCGGCTTTCGGCTTCCGATAGGTCAGAAACCAAGCCAGGGCGAGCAAGACGAACGTCACGCCCAAGAACACGGGCCGCCACTTTTGAAAGATGGCGGAGGCGGCAAAACCGCCGGCACCCAACGCCACAGCCACGAGCGGCCCGATGCAGCAAAGCGATGCGGTGATGGCGGCCAGGAAACTCCCGCCTAATGCAACCCGACGCACGTCTCCTGACGTATCTGTTTCTCTGCTATCTTTCTTGTGAGGGGGTTCGATACGTTCGCTCAGCGCGCGCCGGGCAATGCGAGTGACGTATACCGTGACGGCCAAGGTTGCCAGCAGTCCGACGCCGTACAGAGTCCATTGCGCCGGTGTGCGCGCTTGTCCGCCGGCGCCGCCGCCCAGGGTGGCGAGACTCCCGGCGAGTGACCCGAGGTACACGTACATAATCGTGCCCGGCATCATGCCGATCCACGAGGCCATCACGTAATCGCGCAGGGAAACCCGTGTCAGCCCGTAGGCGTAGTTCAGCAGGGAGAACGGAAAGACCGGCGACAGGCGGGTCAACCCGACAATTTTCCAGCCCTCCGCGCCGACCGCCTGGTCAATGGCGGCAAATTTCTCGTTCTTCTCGATCTTGCGCGCGATCCAGTCGCGGGCGATGTAGCGCCCGACCAGAAACGCCGCCGTCGCGCCCAGCGTCGAGCCGATCGAGACAAAGATGGAGCCCTTGACCACGCCGAATATCGCGCCCGCACCCAGCGTCAGGGCCGAGCCGGGAATAAAGAAGACGCAAGCGACAACATAGATCAGGATGAAAATGGCCGGTCCGGTCGGGCCAAGCTGATCCACCCAATTCAGGGCATTCGAGAGGAATTCATTCATGTTCACGCTCTCCGTTTTCCAGTTGTCAGCAGCACCCGCCGCCAATACATTCACCCCGCTCATTCATGGCGGGCACACAATCAAACATCCCGAAGTGAACCGAGCGGTCACCCTGGACCTTGAAATATCTGGCCAAACGGGTTTCTGACAACATGGCGGCGGTGTTGCCGCACACCAGCATCGCGCGCCCGGTCTCCAGACAGTGGTGGTCATCGAGGCTGAAGCAGTGCGGCTCTTCGGGGATGGTTCCGAGGTAGGTGGCGTGCTGGCCGAAGTCCTCGCAGCGGTCTTCCAGCAAGGCCAATTTGAATGCGCGAACCGGCCGCGAGTAGAGGCGAGTCAGGCCGATCTTGCGCTTGACCTCAGGGTCGGTCACTGCAATTTCGCGTGTGGAAACGATTCGCACATCCGGACAGCCCGCTACGGCCATGGCGCGGCGGAAGTCTTCGATATAAAATGCGCCGGCGATGCACTCGCCGATCAGCACCGGATCGTTTTTCAGCTCCGCCGGGATACGGCGGGAGGTGAAGACATCAGAGAAATAAAGCTCGCCACCCGGTTTCAGCACACGAAAGATCTCTTTTAGCAAGCGAGGCTTGTCGAAGGAAAGGTTGACCACGCAGTTAGAGACGACGACGTCGATGGATTCATCGGCGATATCGAGCACCGTGCAGCCTTCCAGCGCGGACGGGATCGGCGAGCCACAGCCGTAGAACTTGCTCAGGATTTCGTCGTCGAGCTGCCCCATGATCTCGCGGATATGGGGCGGCGACGATTCTACGCTGCAGCAGGCGCTGGTCTTCAAATCCGCCTTGGTCTTCAACACCCGTCCGTAATATTCCTGCACGTCCTTGCGATCCACTTTCCCAGCCATGATCATTCTCCTTTCACAGTTCGCTGCACGACGCCCCGCCCGCAAAGCACGCAAAACAGCGCGGATGACCGAGCGTTACGCGCACATTGGCCGATTCCTTCAGGCTGGATCCCAGGTCGTAGCATGGATCGTCGTCCACCAGCGTGCATGCATAGACCCGCAGGATCCCAGCCTGTTTGACAACCATCCGACTGAAGGCGCACATGAACTTCTCGCAACTCGTCGGCGTGTGATAGGCGCTCATACACGTCTCGGTGATTTCCGGCGTGTGGTCCGGCTTGAGATTCGGAAACGCAATGATCGGCGTGTCGTCCGGCAACCCGGCCGACTTGAAATGCGACTGGAAGGCGGTCGCCACCACAGCCGGATCCTCGCCGTCCTCCCGGCGCCGGGCCACCGACACGTGGAACCCCGCGCGATTCAGCCGCCCAAGCGTGTCCAGCGCCAAGGCGAACATGCCGCGGCCTCGCCCGGCATCATGCTGCTCCGGGTTCGGCTAATCGAGGCTGATGCGAAAAGAGAGCCGATGCCGCTTTCCGGCCAGGGGCAGAATGTCCGGCAAACGGGACTGGAGCGGGCGGGTTCCGTTGGTCAGCACGAGACACGGAAGACGATCCAGCGCGTAATCAAGAATCCTCACCGTATCCTTCGCCATGAAGGGCTCGCCGCCGGTGAAGGAGAGCTGCTCGACGCCCAGGGCGACCGCTTCGTCAATGAACGGCTTGACGTCGTTTAAAGTCGGACTCTCCAGCCGCTGATCGCCCGGAGCAGAGTGTTCGTAGCAATCCGGGCAGCGCAGATTGCAGGCCGTGCCCGTGTGGAACCAAAGCTCGCGCAGGCGGCGCGGGTCAATATAGCCGCGGGGCTCAGCTTTTGAGGTCCGAAGCCACGAGTCGTCGGTGCGGTGAAGGCGGGGCTGTGTGTTCATGGTTCGTTCAGGCTCCAGTCATAGTCAAGATAGCGGATCTTGAGCCCATCCAAGCTCTGTCCACTGTATTTTGCCACAAAGGCGGCAACGGAAGGGAAGTCCTTGCCGTACCATTTGAAGATGGACGAGATGTGCGCTTCGCCCTTGGCGCGATCGAGCACGAGACCGGCGGAGGACGCAAGGTAGCGGCGTGACTGATCGTCGAGTTGCGCGTCAAGCCGCTCGGCGACGTACGCCTCGCCGCGCAAGATCGGACATCCTTTCGCGGCGCAGACCAGTGCCATGTGCAGGCGCGGTTCGTTGTAGTCCTTGCGCAGGATATCGTGCTCCAGGTTGTTCAGGGTGATCGTCCGTCCGAAGAGCCGCACCACCGGCTGGTCCCACGGTCCCTTGAACACGTTGCCGATATCCTTGATGCTCTTGAGGGGATAGTGATCGAGAACCAGCTTGAGCGTCGCGGCGTTGTACAGGTTGGCCAGAAAGGCGATCTGTTGCGGCTCCGTCCACGCCTTGAAATCCCGTTCCGATACGGCGGCCAGCGAATCGAGGTAGCCGTTCAGCGCCGCCGGGCCGGCCTTGATCGCCTTGTAGTCAACCTGTCCATTCGTCACATGAGCCTTCACCACCTCGGTGTACGCTGCGTGCGTATGGTCGAAATCATGGACCTGGGCCATGACGGATTCGGTTGTGCCCGTCGTTAGGCCCGCCAGAAGCAGCACGAGTCCGAACATCCTTGCATTTTGCTTGATTCGTTTTGAACTCATTGGATTCCCTTTCTGTTTGGTGTTGCTTTCCGTGGGATGTTGTTCGCCTGGTTCTCCAGCAGACGGGTGACCAGCGCCGTCCATCCGGTCTGATGGCTGGCGCCGAGGCCGCGCCCGGTTTCACCGTCGAAGTACTCATGAAACAGGAGCAGATCATTGTAGGCGGGGTCTTTCGGTTGGGTGCCGGATGTCCTGTGACAGGGTCGCCGTCCGTTAGCATCGGGCAGGAAGAGCGAGGTCAGCCGGCGCGCGAGTTCATCGGCCACTTCCTGCAGCGTGCACAGTCGGCCCGACCCGGTGGGGCATTCGACCTTCAGGTTTTCGCCGTAATAGTGGTGGTAGCGCTCCAGCGCCTCGATGATAAGGTAGTTCACGGGGAACCAAATCGGCCCGCGCCAGTTCGAATTGCCGCCGAACAGATTAGACGTCCCCTCGCCGGGGACGTATTGCACATGGAAGTCCTGCCCGCCGGCATGGAAGACATACGGGTGGTCCTGATGATGCTTCGAGAGCGACCGGATACCGAAAGGCGAAAGAAACTCCGTCTCGTCGAGCATATATCGCAAGACCCGGACCAGTCTTTCCTTGGAGGGAATCGCCAGCAACCAGTGGTGATGACTGGGACAGCAGTCCGCTTCGGTGAACGAGATGTGCCTCGCCAGGTCGCGCCGGTTGGCGAGAAACCAGTCGAACCGCTTCTTGAAGCCGGGCAGTTCGTCGAGGGTTCGTTGCTCCAGGACGGTGACCGCAATAAGCGGAAGCAGTCCCACCATGGAGCGGATCTTGAGCCTGATGGGTGCTTCACCATCGACCTGAATCTGATCGTAGTAGAAGCCGTCCTCCTCGTCCCAAAGCCCCGTTCCACCCAGAGTGTTCATCGCATCGCTGATTTGGACGAAGTGCTCGAAGAATTTCGAGGCCATGTCGCCAAAGGCAACGCGCAGCTTTCCGTCGTCATGTACGAGTTCCATGGCCATGGCCATCATGGTCAGGCAGTAGAACGCCATCCACGCCGTGCCGTCGGCCTGCTGCAGCGTGCCGCCGGTGGGCAGCGGTTTTGAGCGGTCAAAAACTCCGATGTTGTCGAGCCCAAGGAATCCGCCTGAAAACAGGTTACGGCCGTCCTTGTCCTTCCGGTTGACCCACCAGGTGAAGTTGAGCAGCAGTTTCTGAAAGGTACGCTCCAGAAAATCGCGGTCCCGTCCACCCTTTGGCTCCGCGATCTTGTACACGCGCCAGGCCGCCCAGGCATGAACCGGCGGATTGACGTCGCCGAAAGCGAACTCGTAGGCTGGAATCTCGCCGTTGGGGTGCATGTACCATTCCCGCAGCAACAGAACGAGCTGGTCTTTCGCGAACCGGGGATCGAGCCGTGCGAATGGGATCATGTGAAAGGCGAGATCCCAGGCGGCAAACCACGGGTACTCCCAT
>CAZOXS010000444.1:0-3893 GCA_964583785.1 uncultured Victivallales bacterium | reverse complement strand
TGCGGTTCCAACGCCTCACGCTGGCCGGTATAGAGATAATCCATCCAGGCCATCATGACCGAATGCAGATGCCATTCGGTACACCAGGTCGGGTGCGCGATCATGTAGGCCGTCGAGGTACGGGCAAAATCGTACTCGTGATCGACGCCGTAATGACCGAGCTGGCTGATGTAGGCATCGCCCTCGTAGGGAATGCGCTCGCGGTCGCCGTCGACATAGACGCCGCAGAAGGTCGTCGCCTTGATCGTATACTTGCACAGGTCCCAGACCGCCTTGAGCGTCTCGTTATCGCACGCGAAGTCCGCCGCCTCGTCATCGAACGGATAATGCACCGCCACCTGGCGGATGCCAGCCGGATCAATGCCGTCGGCCGATTCGATCTCGACATAGCGATATGGCATGACCACGCCGATCGGCTCCGGCATCCGGATCGCCGCCGGCCCCGTGTTGCGCGCATCGGGCGGAATCAGCAGCCGACAGGCGGCCTCGCCGAGCGCAACCGTCTGCCTGACGCAGCGGTACCGGATCGTGCCGGGCGGCTGGCGATCCAGACGGCCCCGGGCGTCCAGCTTCTCGCCCAGATGCACGGTCAGAGTGACCGCCTGCGCCTGCGGCTCCATCGCGACGGTCAGCGTCCCGAAAGCCGCCCGCGGAAACGCGACGAACAGCATGCCGTCGTCCAAGCGGCGAACCGCCGCCGGTGCCACCCGCGTCTCAACCAGCCTTGCCTGCAAAGTCTCTAGCATATGCATTTCCTCTGGCCTATAACTTCAAGTCCGCCCACAACATGTTGTAGTGTTTTCACTCTTCAAACACAACTACTGTCTGTCCATTTCGGTTGACGAGAACGGCGACGAGAACGGATGACGATTCAAATGCCCACTCGTTTTCCGTTCTCGTCGCCGTTCTCGTTCACCGAACTCCCGCCCAAAGTTACCCCACTCGTTTTCGCCCACCCCAGTGGTTGCTGGCTTACCTACCCCTCCGCTCGTATTGCCTGCGCTCCCCGGATCATCGCCAGGTAATTCTCGACCGGCACGTAGTCCGGGATCGAGTTGCCCGATCCCAGCGCATAGCCCTTGGCCCGGTCGCGGAATCGGCGCCCCTGCTCGCAGACGGCCCGACAGACGGTATCCTGGTCATGCGAACAGAGAAAGTCCATATCGAAGCCGCCGAAAAGGCCGATCCGATCGCCATAATCGGCAATCCAGCGCTCGAAAGGCGCGATACCGTCCTCGTTCGAATGTTTGGCATCGATCCCCTGCGCCAGGATGTCCTCCATGACCTCGAAGATGCAGCCGCAGGAATGCAGCAGAAACGGCAATCCCGCCGCATGTACACGGGCGATGATCCGCTTATAGACGGGAAACACATGCTCCCGGAGCGTGGACGGGTGCGTCAACAGCGAGGACTTGAACCCGAGGTCATCACCGAACCGTCCCGCCACGAATGCATGACCATAGCGCGACAGGAAGGTCGCCCAGATAGAGTCCATCAATTCACCGATACGTTTATAGACACTAGAGGCACTTGCAAAACCCCTCGCTGTGCCCGCTTGAAGCCGGGCACAGCGAGGGGTTTTGCAAGTGCCTCCGTCATATCCCCCTACCCGCCCAACGCAGACTACCGCAACCGTAATTGCGTATTGAGGACGATCCGGCGAGCTTGCCCGCCGGGCTCCTTGATGTCGATGGCGTAGCGGTTGGCCTTGGAATTGCTGACGGCAAGGCGAAGTCTTTGCGAGCCGGGATTCAGGGCCACCACGTGCAGATTGTCGGCCAGGCAGGCCTTTCCCAGCCAGCGGAAGATGGTGGTCCGCGGAACATTGGGTGTCGAGGGCATACCCAGCGACTGCTGCAGCATCCCCTGCCCCAGCGCGGCGAACGTCATCTGTAGGCGCTCCTTGCCACTCTTGAGCGCGACCGCGTTGCGCCCCTGAGTGGCCTCGGCCAGCGTGTGGAAGCGCGACTCCATCCAGTGCTTGTCGACCGCATCGCTCCCCAGCATATGATCAATCACCAGCCAGTAGCGGTTGTCCACCAGCAGCACCAGCCGACCCACGAACTTATCTTTCCAGCGCGGCAGGTAGATGTGAGAGGCATCGATACGGATCCCCAGCAGACCGTCGCCCTTGACGACCTCGGTCTTGTCGCAGGTGACATTGCCGTCGCACCCCAGTCCATCAATGAACAGCGTGCTTTTCGAAGCCGCGCTGCGGCCGTAAAGCTCCGTCCCCCGCTTGGTGAAGGTTGATTGCATATACGGGCCGTCCTGTTGGTCGGTGATCATCAGCGCGCCGTTGACCCGGCAACGGAAGCTGAGCAGATCGAGCATACCGTGACCAGCGATCGTGCTCGATCCGCCGCGCAGCGCCAGACGCAACTGCGGGAAGGCCTCGTCATCCGCCAGTGCCGCCCAGTCCATGCCCTTGTAGACACGCGCCACCGGCACCTTCTGCTGCTCGTGCGAGGCTTTCAGCGCCTCCATCTCCGCCGCGGACGGAATGGCATTGGACGCGAACAGCAGCTCGCCCGTCTCTACGCGACCGGCAACCGCTTTGCGAGACGCTTTCGCCTCACCCAGCAGATAGGCGGCCGCATTCAGCGCGGCCTGCGGTTCGTTCAGGCGCTTGGCCAGCAGGAAGTAGAAACAGGTCGGCCCCCAGCCGTCGTTGTCACCAAAGGTGATACCGGTGAAATCCAGCGGGAAGAAGAGCGACTGGCGCAGCTCACGGATTTGCAATGCCGCATGCTTCCGGCCCACGCAATGCTCCCAGCTCAAGACATAGCGCATGGCGTAGTTCATGCCGTAGTTCCAATAGCCGGTGCCCTCATGGCAACCGCCGCCGTTTTTGATGAACGATTTGAAATACTCGTCCAGCGAGCCATCGACAAACGGAAGCAGCTTTTCGGCATCCGGATGGTCCCCGTGGAATGCCAGTGCCATGATGCCCATGCCACCGGCGCACACCCCGTTCCAGTTCGACCACTCCTTGTTGGCCCACCAGGGCGCGGATTCAACCGCCTTGACCGCCGCGCGCATCAGGAACTTGTCGAGAAACGCCATAAAAATCTGGCGTTCGCCATCCGCCAGATCAGGTCGGAAGAGGTCATACATCAACCCGACGGTTGCCGAGAGTTCACCGTAGCTCAGGCAGAACATCATATCCGCATCGGCTGGTGTGGCGCTGTTGGCCTCGCAGCTGATCTGGTTCCACTGCGTCAGCCCGGCCAGATGTTTGAGTGCCGCCCGGCGATAGCGCGGGTCGCGCGTCAGCACCCAGGCGGTTGTCAGGCAGCCGAGCTGCGAGTCGATCTGGCGGGTGCCGTGCTGCCATGAGGCCGAAACGCCTTCAGCCAAAGGCTTCACGCGAACCACCCCGTCAGCGGCCGCAACCACCCGCTCAGCCATCTCCACCAGATACGGGCTGTGCAGTTTCGTCGGCAGATTCTCAACCACATCCGCCGGCACATACAACCGCGGCGATTCCATCCGTTTCAATGCTGTCATACCATTTCTCCTTAGGACTCCATGACCAATGACTCCATGACGCCGGGCGGGATGCAACTCTCAACTCTCCTGTCTTCCGCCTTCCGCATCAATTTCGACTTTCGACTTTCAGCTTTCGACTTTACTCAGAAAGCCACTCCCGCAGAAACCGCGCCCAGGCCGCGTGGCACTTGACCGGATCGCCGATCACATCCCAGATCCGCGCCCAGTGGTAGGCCGCCCCGGCCACGGGTAAGCGCCGATCCGCTTCCGAACGGTTGGCCAGGAAGGGATCCGATTCGGGCGGGCAGCGCCGCTGGATCTCATCCACCAGCTCGGCGAGCCGGGGGCCGACATACCAGGGGATGGCGGTATCCTTGCGGTTGCGATACGTGCGCGGGGCC
>CAZOXS010000443.1:0-11607 GCA_964583785.1 uncultured Victivallales bacterium | reverse complement strand
CGACCCGCTCGAAACACCGCTCCTCGAGCACGCGCAACAGCTTGACCTGGACCGCCGGGCTGATTTCCGAGATCTCGTCCAGGAACAGCGTGCCGCCATCAGCCAGTTCAAAGCGCCCCTTGCGGCGCGCCGCCGCCCCGGTGAACGCGCCCTTCTCATGACCGAAAAGCTCGCTCTCGAGCAGCGTGTCGGAGAGCGCCGCGCAGTGCACCGCGATGAACGGGCCCTTGGCGCGTGTGCTCAGACGGTGGATGGCGTGGGCGACGAGTTCCTTGCCGGTGCCGCTCTCGCCCTGAACCAGCACGGTGGCCTGGGTGGGGGAAGCCTGCCGGATCATGTCGAACATCTCCTGCATGACCGGGGCGCTGCCGACCAGGCTCTCGAGGCCGAACTTGTCGTCGAGCTGTTCGCGCAATTGCTGGTTCTCGGACTCGATGTCGCGCGAGCGCAGGGCGCGCTGGAGCAGCATGTCGAGATGGTCGAGGTTGACCGGCTTCATCAGGAAGTCATACGCGCCGGCCTTCATCGCCTCCACGGCCAGCTCGACATTGCCGTAGGCCGTGAGCAGGATCGAGACCAGTTCCGGGTGCCGGGCGCGGGCGCGCTGCAGCAGGGTCAGCCCGTCCATGCCGGGCATGCGGACATCACTGAGCAGGATATCGACCTCCTCGGTGCCGAGGATCGCCAGGGCGCGGTCGCCACTCTCGGCGGTCAGGACTTCACAGCTGCGCCGCAGCGCGCGCTGCAGGCCGTCGCGGGTGTTCTTGTCATCGTCCACGATCAGAATCCGTGGCCGCTTGCTGGTATTATTCATCTAGCTTTTCTCCTGGTTGTCAATCTCCGGTGCGGCCAGCAGGCGCATGCGCCGTTCGGCCAGCGGCAGGTAGAGGGTGATACGCGTGCCTTCCTCGGGTTTGCTCATCAGTTCGATATGCCCACCGTGGTCCTGCACGATGCGTTGCACGATCATCAGGCCCAGACCCGAGCCGGTCGACTTGGTGGTGTGGTAGGGCTCGAAGACCCGCCCCATGTCCGCGGGGTCGATGCCGACGCCGGTGTCCTGGAACGTGATCGCCAGATGCGTCGTCCCGCTCGCCAGCGTGATGCTCAGTCGTCCGCCGTCGGGCATGGCCTGGAAGGCGTTCTTGACGATGTTGAAGAACACCTGCTTGATCTGATCGCGATCGACGCGGATCTCGGGCAGTGATGGCGGGGCGACGATATCGATCTGGATGCCGCGGTTGCCCACCTCGTGGCGCATCAGTTGCAGCGACTCCTCCAGCAGCGATTGCATCTGCACGGGGGCCAGCCGCGGCTTCTGGGGGCGGATGGCGCGCAGGAACTGGGTAATGATCAGATCCAGCCGCGATACCTCGGTGCGCGCGATCTCGACCAGTTCGTGCAGGTTCTCCATCTCGCCCGGCAGATCGGTGGTGCTGAGGCTGCCCGGCGCGCCAAGGTCTTCTTTCAGGGCATGGATGTCGCGCTCGAGCAGTTGCAGGTGGATATTGAGGGCGTTGAGCGGGTTGCCGATCTCGTGCGCCACGCCCGCCGCCAGCAGTTGCACGGCGTTGAGCCGCTCGCTTTCCAGCACCGAGGCTTCCTGTAAGCGCTCGCGGGTGATGTCGCGCAGAATCACCACCACGCCGCTATCGTCCTGATCCTCCGCCGCCAGCGGCACGACATAGAAGCTGAGGATGCGGTGGGCGGGATAGGTAATCTCGATCTCGCGGGTGATCAGCCGCGACCATTCGCCCTCGTCGAAATCGAGAATATGCGCCCAGTCCAGATCAGGCATGAAGCGGGTGATCGGGCGGCCGGGCGCGGTTTCGGGGTTGAACCCGAGAAGCTGGCCGGCGGCGCGGTTCGCATAGCTCAACCGTCCGCCGCCGTCCATGACCAGCACGCCTTCCTGGATCGACTGGAAAATGGTTTCCAGCAGGCCGCGTTCCTTCGCCAGATGTAGGAAATGCGCCTGCAGGCTCTCGGTATCCATGCGGTCGAGGCGGTTGATCAGCTTTTCCAGAAAGACCGAGCGTGTCGGCATGCGAGTGCTCCTGTTTTCAGGGGTTTAACGGTGTGAAAGCGACAATATGACTCATACGCTAGCGCAGGTTGCCACGGGCATCAAGCGCAAAATGGCACAGGTGCGGGGGTGAGTATGTCGGGTGTTGAAACGAGGGCCTCTGGCGTTAGGAGTCGGACGTCCTCTTTTTGGGGGTACGTTCCTTGTCTGGTGCCACGCAAAAAAAAATGATGGCTTAAGTGGCACTTGCGGAAAGCATTATGCGTGCCGCGACAAAATGCCGCATTTTTTGCTTGAGACTACAATCTGTAGTGGTAGACTTTCTCTCATTGTCTAAATGTGGTATTTGGCCGCTTTTTGAATTGACAGTTATAAACGATTAAGAGGGAGTGTGTTATGTTGGACGCGGCAGAGACGGCTGAGTTGGAATTAGGCTCTCAGAGTGTGTCTAGTGTCAATCGTGGGCGTGGAGTCAAGAAGACGCCGATGGAGCGCAAGACGCGTTCGGCCGGGGTCACGGTCAATTGCCTGTTCTCGCAGCCGGGGCAGGATCCGTTCGCGGCGCTGGAGTGGGAGCGTCGGCGTTCCGAGATCGCCGATGGCAGCGGCCATGTGGTCTTCGAGCAGGACGATGTCGAAGTGCCCAAGGCCTGGTCGATGCTGGCGACCAACGTCGTGGCCTCGAAGTATTTCTACGGGCCGCAGCACACCCCGGATCGCGAGACCTCCGTGCGCCAGCTCGTGCACCGCGTGGCGCGCTCGATCGCCGACTGGGGGCTCAAGGACGGCTATTTCGCCACGGCCGACGACGCGGAAAATTTCTACACCGAGATCGCGCACCTCTGTGTGAACCAGTACGGCTCGTTCAACAGCCCGGTTTGGTTCAACGTCGGACTCTTCGATGTGTACGGGCATTCCTCGCCGAGCCGTTCGAGCTACGCCTGGAACCGCCAGTCGCAGAGCTGCGAGATGATTGAGGACACCTACCGTCACCCCCAGGCGTCGGCCTGCTTCATCCAGGCGGTCGAGGATACGATGGAGGACATCATGCGTCTGGCCTGCACGGAGGCGATGCTGTTCAAATACGGCTCGGGCACGGGTACGGACCTGAGCACGCTGCGCAGCAGCCGCGAGAAACTCTCCGGCGGCGGTACGCCATCAGGACCGCTGAGCTTCATGCGCATCTACGACCAGGTGGCCGGGGCGATCAAGTCCGGCGGCAAGACGCGGCGTGCCGCCAAGATGCAGAGCTTGAAGGTCTGGCATCCGGACATCCGGGAGTTCGTGACCTGCAAGGTCAACGAGGAGAAGAAGGCCTGGGCACTGATCGACATGGGCTACGACGGGTCGCTCGGCGGCGAGGCCTACGATTCGGTCATGTTCCAGAACGCCAATACATCGGTCCGCGTGACCGACGAGTACATGGCGGCGGTGGAGAACGACGGCGACTGGACCACGCGCAGCGTGACAGATGACGACCCGATCGAGACCTTCAAGGCACGTGAGCTGATGACGCAGATCGCGGAGGCGGCGCACGTGTGCGGCGATCCCGGGCTGCAGTACGACTCGACGATCAACCGTTGGCACACCTGCAAGGCCTCCGGCCCGATCAACGCCAGCAACCCCTGCTCGGAATACATGTTCCTCGACGACAGCGCCTGCAACCTGGCGTCGATCAATCTGATGAAATTCGTGGACGAGGCGGGGCTGTTCAATGTCGCGGCCTTCCAGCACACGGTACGCATGTTCATCATTGCCCAGGAGATCCTGGTGGACAACGCCAGCTACCCGAGCGAGCGCATCGCCACGAACTCGCACCGCTACCGTCCGCTGGGGCTGGGGTACGCGAACCTCGGTGCGCTGATCATGCGCCAGGGACTGGCTTACGACAGCGACGAGGGCCGGGCCTATGCTGCCGCGATCACGGCGTTGATGTGCGGCCATGCCTACGCGACCAGTCAGGAACTGGCCACGGTGCAAGGACCGTTCGAGGGCTGGGAGCCGAACAAGGATTGCATGGCCGAGGTGATGAAGATGCATCGCGCGGCGGTTGACGGAATCGACCAGCTGGTGGCGCCGGTGGACATCCGCCGGGCGGCCCGCGAGGCGTGGGACCGGGTGGTTGCCGGTGCACCGAAGGGGTTCCGCAACTCGCAGGTCACCGTGCTGGCACCGACCGGCACGATCGGGTTCATGATGGACTGCGACACCACGGGTGTCGAGCCGGACATTGCGCTGGTCAAGTACAAGCAGCTGGCCGGCGGTGGCATGATGAAGATCGTCAACCGCACGCTGCCGCCCTCGCTCAAGCGCCTGGGCTACACGCCTAGCGAGATCGAGGCGATGATCAACTACGTGGACGAGAACGACACGATCGAGGGCGCGCCTGAGCTCAAGCCCGAGCATCTCGACGTCTTCGACTGCGCCTTCAAGGCGGTCAAGGGCAAGCGCACGATCCCCTACCAGGCGCACCTGCGCATGATGGCGGCGGTGCAGCCGTTCCTCTCCGGGGCGATCAGCAAGACCGTGAACCTGCCGGCCGACGCCACGCCCGACGACATCATGCAGACCTACCTCGAGGGCTGGAAGCTGGGGCTCAAGGCGGTAGCGATCTACCGCGACGGTTCGAAGCGCATCCAGCCGCTCTCGACCGACGACGGCAAGAAGAAGCTGGCGACCGTGGCGGCGGCGATCAAGGCTGCGTCGGATCACGAGAGCATGCTCAATGCGGCCAAACAGTCACCCTTCCGGCGG
This sequence comes from uncultured Victivallales bacterium, assembly GCA_964583785.1. Lineage (GTDB taxonomy): Bacteria > Verrucomicrobiota > Kiritimatiellia > UBA8416 > UBA8416 > UBA8416. Next base: position 6,827 of record CAZOXS010000443.1, on the reverse strand, counting down.
CGGATGCCGGCGACGCGGCAGTCGCTGACGCACAAGTTCGAGGTGGCCGGGCACGAGGGCTACTTGACGGTCGGCATGTACGAGGACGGCAGCCCCGGCGAGCTGTTCATCACCATGGCCAAGGAGGGCAGTACGGTCGGCGGCACGATGGATGCCTTCGGTACGGCGATCTCGCTTTGCCTGCAGTACGGGGTGCCGGTGCGCGAGTTGTGCCAGAAGTTCGCCCACAGCCGCTTCGAACCGAGCGGATTTACCAAGAACCCGGACATACCGATCGCCAAATCACTGGTGGACTACATCTTCCGCTGGATGAGTATCACCTTCCCGAACGGCTTTTATGGCGGGGTCGAACGGCAGGCACCGGCGGCGGTGACCACCACCGAGGCGAAGGCGTCGGCACTGGCGGCGGCTGCCGCAGCAGCCGAGGCGCAGCAGGCCGAGAATCTACAGCGTGTGGACGGCCAGTTCGTGCACTTCATGGCTGATGCCCCGGCCTGCGATGTCTGCGGCTCGATTACCGTCCGCAACGGGGCCTGCTACCGCTGCTACAACTGCGGCAACTCAATGGGCTGCTCGTAAGCCGGTGGATTGACGGTTCAAGGGTGGGCGTTGCAATCAAAACCGTCCGGATCGCCAATGAGCCCTTCCCCGAGCCGCGATAGCGGCGTGGGAAGGCTGCCCTCCTTGAAGGTGATGATGTCTTTCCCGTGCTTGCTTTCGATCAGGCGGATGACCTGCTGGTTGGCATAGAGTCCGTGCTGCCCCGAGAGCCTGGCAAGGTTGCTCTCGACGTGTTCCCCAGTCGCTCGAGGCGCAGTTGACGGCGCGAGCCCAGATGCATAATGAACAGCGAGATCCCCCACGCCACATGGACAGGATCATCGGGAGGTCCGGATTAACGCGAAGAATTCCGATTCGTCATTGCTGGGCGCCACTCTCAGGATCGGGTGCCGCCGTGTCTAAGCCTGCGTCCCACGCGGCGCACGACCGTGCGCACTTCCTCTATTCCAAGCACATGGAGCAGGGCAAAAAAGAGGGGTGCATAGGCCAGCAAGGCTGCCAGATAGCGGGCTGCCGATAGGGGCTGGCTCCGGTCCCAGTCAACACCCCACTGCCATTCCACGAAGAGCATCGGAACCCCCGCCAGGATGGATGCCAGCAGGCAGCGCGCCAGCCACCAGGCCTCTTGGATCCCCACGAATTTGCCGATTCGCCGGTGAAGCAGCACCCCCATCAGGATCGCCTGGATGAGGAATGCCAGGGAATAGGCGGCCGCCAGGCCGACCACGCCGAAGGGGCCGGCCAACGCGTAGGAGAAGCTGATGTGAAGGACTAGGAAGGCGGAGGCGGTGGTCAGGATAATTCGCGAATGCTGCAGTGCGTAGAATGTGCGCATCAGCACCAGGGTGATTGCCCCACAGCATACAGAGGGGCTGAAACAGGCGATCACCAGCGCGACCTGGCGCACCGACTCGGGGCCGAAGCGGCCATGCCCGAAGAGCAGGTCTGCCAGCGGGTCGTTGCCGATCGTCACGATGGCACTGTAGGGAACAAAGACAAGCAGCATGATCCGTATGGAGAGTTCGACCGTGCGGCCAAGCTCCCGCAACTGGCCGGTTGCCGCTTCAGCAGACAGGCGAGGAAGCAGAACCTTCCCGATGGCGGTGGCTGCCATCATGGGAATCGCCCCCATGGCACGCTCCCCGTACTGTAGGATGGATACCGCGCCCACCCCGAGGGTTGTGGCCAGGCTGCGGACAACCGCCCCGCTGATCTGCCCTGCGGTCCCGCCCCAGACAACCGGCAGAAAGTGGGGCATCAGTTCCCTACAGGAGGGACACGCGAAGTCACTGGTCGCCTGCAATGGGCCCGTCTGCCTCAAGGCCAGCATGAGCATCAGCAGCCCCGCCAGCGCGCCCGTGACCGTACCGATAGGAACGCCCATGATACCCAAGTGCGGGACCCATACCAACAGTCCGGCTAGGGTACCGATGGGCATTCCCAGTGCGGCGGCCTCGGTCAGTGCGAAGCGCCCCCTTGTGTTGAGGTAGGCTTCAGTGATGGCAAAGAGCCCTAGCACCAGCGACAGGGGGGCGTTCATCATGTGGATGTGGCTGCTGGAGAATACCTGCGCATCGGTGAATCCACGCCCGAGCAGGCGCATCAGCGGGAAGGCCAGTGCCAGCTGCAGGAATGTGGCGGCGACCAACCAGAGCCCGAACCCGGCGATGAAGTGGAACAGGCAGGTGCGCGCGTGAGGATCCCCGTGCGTGATCTGCTGACGGGTGAGCACCGGCACGAGGGAAACCGAGAAGGCACGGGCGAGTTGGATAGCCAGCATGGTAGAGAGGACGCGGCCCATGAAGAGGGCGTCGGTCTCGGTGGACTCACCCCCGAAGCGATGGGCAAGCAGTAGCAGTGTTCCCAGCGAGAGGAAGCTGCTTATGCCCCGCAGTGAGGTGACCGTGAGGGCCGAACGCAGGATGGGGCGGCGGCGTATGGCCGCCGCATGGCCACCATCAGGGGGTGTCGAGAATAACGGTGCGGGTGGTGTTGGCATCTTGGGTATTGAGAGAGTAAGTGATCGGGAAACTGATGCGGATAAAATCTGGCATCATGTTGCTCAGGTATTGTTTGACAAACAGGTTGGCGGTGGCAATACGGGAGCGGGGGACGTAGAGGATGTCATGCGGCAGCAGGACCAGGTTGTTCTCCTGCCAGGTGGCTGGGTCATCAAGCTTGAGGGACCAGACGTGCGTGGTGCCATCAAGTTTGGTACGCATCAGAAGGACGGTTTCCAGGTTGGCCTCGATCGTGGCTCCGCCAGCGCTTGCCAGTGCTTCTTGCACACGCATGCCCGGGAACAGGTCGATGGCCTGGGGGCGGGCAACCTGGCCGTCGATATAGGCCCGGTTTGACGCGATGGAGCGGATAAAGACGGTCAGGTCCACCCGGTCCAACCTCTCACCATAGGCCGCTGTCAGTTCCCGGTCTAGTTCCTCGGGGGTGAGTCCCACCGCCTGGACGGCATCGAGCAGGCGCACGGAGATGAACCCGTCGGAGCGTACACGTACGGTCTCGTTCAGATCCGGATTATAGTAGAACTTGATCTCGATCTCGTCACCCACCCCGATGTGAATTGGTGCGGGAGGGGGGGGGGTATGTGCATCCTCGCCCGGCGGGGCGAAGCCCTTGGCCCCGGTGGTGCAGGAGCAGGTCAGCAGGCAGGCTGCCAGCAAAAGCAGGTCAGCAGGCAGGCTGCGCTGCATGCACCGGACTGGCCAGTGGTTTATTATACGCACGGAACCGCTCCTTCGCCCGAATGGTGTGGCCGCCGGGTCAGTATCCGTCGAAGTTTTACAAAACGCATGGCATGTCCTTTTACGGTGGCTTTCAATAACGCTTGCTGTAATCGCGGATCGGTACGAACGATGTTCATACCAAGACGCGGAAACGCGAACGGCCGCACCAACGGATTTTCGATGTAGCCGACTCTTATCGTGGTTGCCGAGCGGTATCCCGCATCGCGGGCAGCCACGCAGTGATCCCTTGTGAACGCGCCGTAAGGGTAACAGAAACTATATACCGGACAAGCAAAAAGTGATTCCAGTTCCGCACGCGAAGTGCGCATTTGCCGGGCCACTTCTACAGGTCTGCCCTCCGTGAGAGGGTGGTGGTCCAGTCCGTGCGAGCCGATCTCCCAGCCAGCCTTGAGGCAGGCGCGCAATGGGGCCGGCCCCATCAGCGGGAGATCCGGGATTGTTCCCAATCGTCGCCAGTCTGACCGTCCTCCCAATTTGTGTGCGAGGACGTAGACTGTGGCGGTGAACCCATACTCGCGCAGGATAGGAAGAGCCTCGTCGTGAACGCTGGCGAACCCGTCGTCGAAGCTGATCGCCATCAGATTGCGACTGGCGGCATTGTCCCCGCTGGCGACCGCCGTTAGGAATTCGTCCACGCTGACGCCACGGATCCCGTTTGAATGCAGATAGGCCATATGGGCACGGAAGGTGTCCGGTGCTACACTGATGGGGGTGCCGACGGTGCTGATGTCGTGGTAGGTCAGTATCCCGCGGCGGGGCATGGTTCCGGGCCTCTGCGGGATTCGTGCGAACATCTCCAGCAAAATCCATTGCAGGGCCGTTTCGAGCGCGGTTATCACGTAGCGTTCCCCCTTCTTCTTGGCGCTGCCTGAAATGCTTTCGAGCGATGCGTTTGTCCAGGCGGATAATCGTACCCCTAGCACCCCATGAAAGGCAAGCAAACAAAACGACCAGCAGATGCTTTTTCTGGCTCCGGTCTGGCTTGAACGGAAAAATCAGGGAAGCCTACATAATGCCTTGAATACAGTCAGCGATGGTGGTTAAATCAGGGGCCGTTTGCTGTATCGGTTGCAGCTTCAGGATTGTGCATGGACTGGCCGCTCAGGTCTTCCGTGCGAACGCTAGAACAGGTGAAATTACCGTGCGAGTTTTTAATCTTTCTGCTGGACAGCTGCTCGAGCATATTATTTATGTTTTCTTCCGCCGCTGGTTGGCCATGGCCATCTGGTTTGTTGTGCTCAGCTTCAGCTGCCTGTTCGGGATTATCCTGATTACGCCGACCTACGAGGCTGTCAATTCGGTGCTGATCCAGAACAACTACAAGCAGCAGTTGGGTCTTTTCGACAAGCTGAGCAGCCCCGGCGTTCTCAATCCGCGCGTCAACTGGGCAAACAACGTCATCTCGGTTGCCCAGAGTTACGATCTGGCCGCACAGATCATCAATGAGTTCGGTTTTGCTGATCGCCTGCGTAAGACACGCGAGGCGCCGGAGGATTTTCGCGACGTGGTCAAGATGGGTATTATCAATGGCTTCAAGTGGCCGTTAAGCAAGCTGCGTGAGATGGGTGTGCTGGGGGAGGAGGACCCGACCGACTATGTGGCCGACGCGATTGACGAGTTTGTCGAGGATACCGTCGATATCGCGTTGATTGAGGATACGGAGCTCATTGCCCTGGCGGTCAATGAGCGGAGTCCGGAACTGTCCAATGCGGTTGTGGATCGCCTGAGTTTACTGCTGATTGAGCGGATGAAAGCACTCGAGAACGACCGTGCCGGCTACGCCCTGAGGCTGGCCGAAGAGGCTCTCGTGCAATCCGAAGCAGCCTACAAAGGTGCCATGGCGGCTCTGGAGGCCTTTCGTCTCAAAAATCAGGTTATTGACTACGCCGAGCAGAAGAAGCTCCAGCTCGTGGCGCGCGAACAGGTGGCGTCCGACCTGCAGCGGGTCGAGGCAGACCTGTCCGATTCCCGTGGTGGACTGACTTGGATTCTTGCCGAGATGGCTGACGCGAAGCTAACCCCGTCCGACTACCGCAAGTTTGCCGATCAACGAGCTGAACTGGAACTTGCCATCGCATCACTTGTGGCGCGCCGAGACCAGTTGGTCACCGCGCTTGCGCAGTTGGACAGGAATCTTGATGGGCTTATTACCAGGGAGGATACGTTCCGCAAGCTGGAGGATGAAGTTACGGCGACCCGCTCCATCTATACCCAGCTGCGTACCCAGCGCGATGAGCTCATGGTCAACCAGTCCACTCATATCGGCGAGTTCAGCCTCAAGGTCGTTGACTCCAAGCGAGTCAGTCCCCTGGCGGATCCGGATTGGCCGGCACTGGTCCTGCTGGTGCCCATTGTATTCATCTTCTGTATGATGCTGGCGATTATGATCGGATTCGGCTTGGAGATGCTGGCCGGTGACTATGTGCGCGGTGCCCGTGGCCTTTACGAACTGACCGGGCTTGATGTGGCTGGCGTGGTGCCGCGCTGGCGCATGTGGTACGGGAGAACCAAGGGTACCGGAGAAGGTGTCGGGAAAGGCCCCCATTGCTGGGTTAAGACCGCTGCCGGCAGGCATTACAGGACGTATAAGACGATTGTGGCCGATCTGCAGGCGCGGGTGGATGGCGGCAAGGCCGCCTCGGTGTTGCTTTGCAGCCCGGGAGCACGGGATGGGAAGACCCACATGTCTCTGAACCTTGCTGCCACGATGGCGCTGGACGGGCAGCGCGTGCTGCTGGTCGATCTCGATACTTGCCGATCCTCCCTTACCCGCCGTTTCAAACTGGCGCAGCGTCCCGGTGTCGCTGACCTGCTTGGCGGCCTCTCGCTTGAGGATTTCAAGCCCTTACGGGTACAGCCCGGCTTCGATGTGGTCAGTGGCGCGGTCCCGGCGATGGGGGACAAAACGGCCAGGGTGCAACCCTCTTGCGTCCAGTTGCGTCGCGCGCTCGATCTGCTGGCTGGCTCCTATGATATTATCCTCCTCGATGGCGAATCCCTGGCGGACGCCCCTCATCTGCGGGTTCTGGCCCGTGAGGTAGGGGTGCTTTACCTTGTGGTGCGCGGTATGAAAAGTCTCTATTCCGAGATCAAGCAGGCGGCTGACTTGTTCGCAAAAGCCGGCCACAAAGTTGATGGCCTTGTTCTCAACCGCTTCCATGATCCCGTTTTCCGTTCGGTTCGCCGGGCCATGGGCAGTCTGGTTGAGGGTGGTGACCTATAACTCCTTAATCGGCAATTGTTTGAGTAAATGAGTCGATAGAGGCACTTGCAGAACCCCTCGTGGTTCCCGCTTGAAGCCGGGAAACACGCGGGGTTCTGCAAGGAAAAATGGCGGATTCTGTGGGCGTGACGGTTTTGACGCCGTCTGATGGAAGAAAATCGTGATTTTCGGGCACACACCTCCCTTGCCGGCGTTCAGAGCGGGGTTTTCTGATGCGTCTGCGGTTGGCCAGTGAGCTACCGGCCATATGATCCTGAGGGGCACACAACATCTACTCCCGT
>CAZOXS010000442.1:0-10660 GCA_964583785.1 uncultured Victivallales bacterium | reverse complement strand
GTCCATACCAGAGCTTAACAGCGGTGCTTCCCGCATGGAATCATTCTTCTCGTTACGGAAAACCATCTCGATTCCCAATGCATCGATCACGCGCATAGAACACGGGCAATACTCCATCGCAACCACGTCAAACAGAGTCTGGGGCAGCGGGGTCCGGGCAGCGGGGTCAGGCTGTAAATAACAAGTAGAGCTCCAATAAATAGGTTCATTCTTTCCGGTCTTCAGTCTCTTTCTTCCCCGGTCAATCCCCCCTCGTCAACCAGTCAATAAAGCCAATGCCGTTTGACACCGCCCCAAACCCCTTGACGCACTCTGCCGCTCCGCTATCGGCCAAAAAAGGAAAAAATGTGTGTTCTGTGTATTTTCTGGCAATGTCACGCAAAAAACGTTAGGACAAAAACTGCTTAGAGAACTGTTATTATTGGCTAAACGCGAAATAGGGTGTGTGTTTTGTGTGTTAGGATGTGTGTTTTATTGGACGCCTTAAATCACCTTGTTTCATCCTTTTTCACGATCTCTGACAAAAGTCCACATTACCAGTTAAATGCGCAAAACACCAATAAAAAAGGCCTTTTCTTAACGAAAAAGCCTTGAAAAAGTGGTGGGCGGCGAGGGACTCGAACCCCCGACCACCTGGGTGTAAACCAGGTGCTCTAACCAACTGAGCTAGCCGCCCGGCGCAATGTGCCAGAACCATAATCGAATCAGGGCCAAAGTCAAGGAGGGATTATGGCCCTGATCAGCATCTCATCATCTCAGCGGTCTCAGCATCTCACTTCTGACTTTGCTGTAAAAGCTGAAAAGGCGATTGAATACGGAGGACTGGCGCCCTCGCCTGTCCAGAGCGAAGGACGAGGCAAACAACGGCGAAAAATGACCTGTGGGCACCCCTTTCGTCAGTATGCCTCACCGATCGCACAGGACAAGCGAGGGCGCCTGTCCTACTGTCCTACATCGTGCTCCTCGCCACGAGAAATGCCAGCCCCCGGCGCTCTGTGGGCCGCCGGGACGGGCAGGACGTAGGGCTTATGCGTGGTGGGGTTGGTCTCGACGACGACGACGGTGTTGTACACCGCCTCGATGGTGCGGTAATCGATGACGGCCTGGGGGGTGCCGTGACTGTGAAGTTTCCCTTGGCTGATCAGCGCGAGCTTGTGGCAGTATTCCGAGGCGAGGTTGAGGTCGTGCAGGACCATGACGATGGTCAGGCCCATGTCGCAGTTGAGGCGGCGTAGCAGGTCGAGCACGTCGACCTGATGGCCGATGTCGAGATGCGCGATGGGCTCGTCCAGCATCAGCAGGCGCGGCTGCTGGGCCAGCGCACGGGCAATCAGCACAAGCTGCCGTTCTCCCCCGCTGAGTTCACCCATGATCCGGTCGCGCAAGGCGGCGGTGCCGGTAATCGTCATGGCCCAGTCGGCCGTTTCGCGGTCGGCCTTTGTGGCGGAGAATTGGAAGCGCCGGTAATGCGGCAGGCGTCCGAGCAGGACAAAATCCCCGACGTCGAGATCGACGGCGGGGACGGTTTGCGAGACGACAGCGACGCGGCGGGCCATCTCGCCGACGGGCAGATGGCGCACGTTGCGCCCCTCGAGCAGGATGCGGCCATGGAGCGGGGGGATCACGCGGGTGAGGGCGCGCAGCAAGGTGGTCTTACCGGCCCCGTTCGGCCCGATGATGCCGAGAATCTCGCCCGGCTGGACGTCAAGACTGATGTCGCGGATGCAGAAGCCCGAGGCGTACCCGGCGGTCAGGTTCTCGATGGCAAGTCTCATTGCCGGCCTCCCGTCAGATTGCCGCCCGTGCACAACGCATAGACAAACAGGCTACCGCCGAGAATGCCGGTGATCACGCCGACCGGCAGTTCGAGCGGACTGAGGAGGGTGCGGGCGAGGGTGTCGCACAGCACCAGGAACGCCGCGCCGCAGAGCCAGGCGGCGGGTAGCAGCAGGCGGTGATCGCTGCCGACGTGGCGGCGCATGAAGTGCGGCACGACCAGGCCGACGAAACCGATGATCCCGGCCACGGAGACGCTCAGTCCGGTCGCCAGCGAGGCCAGCAGGAACAGGACGCGCCGGGTTCGCTCCACGCGGATGCCAAGGTGCATGGCTTCCTCTTCGCCGAGGGCCAGCGCGTTGAGGTCCAGACTGAATAGCCAGGAGAGCGCCAGCGCAAGTAGTGAGATGGCGGACGCGAGTCCGATCAGCAGGGAATTCGGCTCGTCCAGCGAACCCATCAGCCAGAACACAATCCCCTGTAGATCCTCCGCCCGCGAGATGGCCATGATGAGCATCACCAGCGAGGAGCTGACGAAGCTGATCATCACGCCCACCAGCAGCAGGTCGCGTACGCTGGCGAAGCGGCGACGGAGCATCAGCAGCGCGACGATGGCGACGGCGCTGAGCGCCCCGAGAAAGCCCGCCAGTGGCAGGGTCCAGATCCCGAGACGGGTGGTAAGGCGGAACAGCACGTTCAGGCAGACGCCCAGCGCCGCCCCGCCGGAGATCCCTAGGGTGTAGGGCTCGACCAGCGGGTTGCGGAAGACACCCTGGAGCATGACACCCGCGAGACTCAGGGCCCCGCCGACGGCAATGCCCAGTAGCACCCGCGGCAGACGCAACTGGGTCAGGATCGTGTAGTCGATGCTACCACGCCCCTGCAGCAGCACCTGCAGCATCCGTCGCGGCGAGAGCGGCTCCGCGCCCAGCGAGAGGGCGATGACCACGGCGACAGCCAATAGCCCGATCAGCACCGGGATGGCAAGCAGGCGTTTTTTTTTGCGGTTTTCCATCGCGTGCCTTTTGTTACGGCTGTTCCGCCGTGTGGGCGTCGGGATAGAGCATCGCCGTGACCTCCCGCAGGGTCTGGACGAAATCCAGGGGTGTAGGACTGCAGATGCGGTCGGCATCGACCATAAAGATCCGGTCGCGGTCGGCGGCCGACAGGATCTCGTAGCGTTTCCACTGGGCGATTTCGCTCTCACCGCCCAGCCCCATGGTGGCAATCAGGATGCAGTCGGGATTGGCGGCCAGGACCGCCTCGCGGCTGTAGACGCGGAAGGTGCTGTCCTCGACGATATTGACACCGCCAGCCATCTCGATCAGATCGTTGATAAAGCTGTCCGGTCCGGCCGTGGCCAGCGGTTTGGCCCCGATCTGGATGAAGACGCGCGGTTTCGGCTGGCGGTTTGCCGTGGCGGCGGCCACGGCCTGCGTCTGCTCGCCGGCCTCGCGCATGATTCGCTGCGCCAGTTCGCTTTTGCCGGTAAGCGCGCCAAGCTGCCGGAACTGCTCGCCGATATGGGCGAACGAGAGGGCGGGGGGGAATTCGACGACGTTGATGCCGAGTGCTTCCAGAGAGGCCATGCGTTTGCGGCTGGCCAGCGGGGTGCTGATCACCAAGTCCGGCTTCAGTTGCAGGATTCGCTCCAGGGAGGGGTCGACGACCGAGCCGATCCGTTCGATGGGGGCTGCATTGTCGGGCTGGGGGCAGTAGCTGGTGATACCGACGACGCAGGTGGAAAGCTCCAGCAGGTAGAGTTGCTTGGTTAGTGCCGGGCTTAGCGAGACGATCCGCTGCGCTGGCTGGACGGCGGATATGGCCAGGGGCAACAGCAGGGCGGCTGCGAAAAGCAGACGGACAATATTCTTCACGCGGGTCATCGGTGGTTAAAGCCTTTTGGAACGGTTTTGGAACGGTTTTAACCGTAGTCTGGCAACTGCTTGGCGTCAAGCTTGGCGTTGAGATACTTTATCGTTGCAAAGCGCGGTTGGTCTGTGTAACCGTATCGCTTTGATACAACACGGGCAAGGGTCGATTCCAGGAGTCATTTGATGGGTAAATTCAGGCCAGCGGCAACGGATACGCAAGGGGGTGACGGGAAACCACCGCGGCGCGGGGGTCGCAGCGGCCGCGGGGCTGTAGCCACGGGTACACGAGGCGTGGGGCGCGAGCTGCTTTACGGGCGCCAGCCGGTGCGCGAGCTGCTGCGGGCCGGGCGTCGTCGGGTGGATGCGCTCTACTTGCTTAGTGGTATCCGCGACACCCCGGAAATCGACGAGATCGTGCGTATCGCCGGTGAGAGAAACGTCCGCCTACAGACATTGGACGCGCCGCAGCTGGATGCGATGACCGGTGATGTCAATCACCAGGGTGTGGCGGCCGAGGTATCGGCGTTCCGTTACGTCTCCTACAAAAAGATGCTCAGCGATGCCGAACAGCAGAAAGATGTCTTGTTCCTTTTCCTCGATCATCTGGAGGACCCGCAGAATGTGGGTTCCTTGCTGCGCAGTGCCGAGGCGGCGGGTGTTACCGGCGTGGTGATCCCCGAACACCGGGCGGTTGGCATAACGGCCGCTGTGGTGCGGGCCTCGGCCGGTGCGGCCGAGCATCTGCCGGTGGCGCAGGTGCCGAACCTGGTGCGTTGCATGAAGCTCCTGAAGGATCGTGGCGTCTGGTTTGCCGGGCTGGAGGGCGGGGGCGAGTCGCGCGACATCAGCGCGACCGACCTGACCGGTCCGCTGGGGCTGGTCGTGGGTAGCGAGGGCAAGGGGATGCGGCGGCTCGTGCGGGAGCACTGCGATTACCTGGTCAAGCTGCCGATGCGCGGGCATGTCGAGTCGCTGAACGCTGCCGTGGCGGGGGCCATCGCGCTTTTCGAGGTGCTGCGGCAACGGGAGGCCGGTGAGAGACTGAAGGCCGCAGACTGAAGACTGAAGCCCGCCGCCCACTGGGGTGGGCAAAACGAGTGGGTAACTTTTTTAGGTATGCACAACGAATGGGGAGCACACAACGAATAAAATGCGCATGAAGTCATAGGCGATTTTTTGGGTGGCGGGAGATCGGTGGAAGCGAGAGTGTAAGAGTACGGTGATATATGCGTGCATTCCATATTCGTACTCGTGCACTCGAATCTCTTGTGGCAAATTGTTAGGAAAACAGGGAAGTTATAAACAAGAAAGGACAGAGATATGCAGATTCAGGAGGGAGCGGTGGTCTTGTTTCAGGGGGACAGTATTACCGATGCGGGGCGTTCGCGTGAGAACGACGCCATGCTCGGCATAGGGTACGCTTCGATGGTGGCGGCGCAGATTGGTGCCCGTTATCCCGAGCAGGGGATCCAGTTCCTGAATCGGGGTATCAGCGGTCACCGGGCGGCGGATCTGGAGGCACGGTGGCAGCAGGATTGCATCGACCTGAAGCCGGACTGGGTATCGATCATGATCGGGATCAACGACACCTGGCGTGCGTTCGACCGTAACGACCCGACGCCCACATCAGTCTATGCCGCCTCGTACCGGCGGCTCCTGGAACAGGTGCGCGACCAGCTGGGTGCACGACTGATCCTCATCGAGCCCTTTGTGTTGCCTTACCCCGAGGATCGCAAGCGCTGGCGCGAGGACCTGAATCCACGCATTGATGCGGTGCGCGAGCTGGCGTTGGAATTCAATGCGATTTTGGTGCCAATGGATGGGATCTTTGCCGCCGCCTGCTGCCGCCGCGAACCGTTATTCTGGGCAGGGGACGGCGTGCATCCGAAACCAGCCGGGCACGCCCTGATCGCCAATTCCTGGCTGGTGGCCGTAGGTGCTGGCTGTTGATGCTGTCCCGCCTGTTGCCAGGATCGTGTCCCCCGGTGTGGCGTTTGAAATGCCGATTGCCTGTCGCCGCGTTGTGCTTGATGCTATCCAGTGAGTTGTCGGCGCCTGCCGGTGTGCTGGCTTTCTGGGATTTCGAGAATACCGCATCCGCCTCGTCCGTGGCTGACGGGCTGGCGGCGGGAACGGTGACAATCTCGTCGGGATCGATCAGTTATCAGGCTGGCGCGGATGATGGAGGTGCCTTGATTGGTAATGCATCCACCTGGTCGACGAATGAATTCGCGCCCGCAGGCAAGTATATTGAATTCAGTGTGACGCCTGATGACGGGATTGGCGTACAAGTCACGAATGTGACCATCCGGCTCGGGCGGACAGATACCGGTCCGTTGTCGTTCACCGCGCAATACAGTCTGGATGGGTTTGCAACGGCAGGCATTCTGACTGGTTCGGACACGATCACCAGCGAGAATACCGGGGCGTTGGATGGTTTTGTCTTGTCGGCTCCGGCCAGTATCCAGGCAGGGCCGGTGACATACCGTGTATGGGGGCATAATGCCACTAGCACGGGTAACATGCGCTTCAATAATGTCCGCATTTATGGTATCGTCGATACAGGTCTCAAACCGGAACCGTCGGTCCATGCAACCGGTTTTGGTGTATCGTTGGCGACCCATCGGACGATTGTGCTGGAATGGACGGATGCAGTCAGTGGCGACCTGCCTGACGGCTATTTGGTGAGGGGCTCGAAAACCGGGTTTGACCATATTCCGGATCCCGTTGACGGTGTCAATGTGGCCAATGCGATCGATTGGAGTGGTGACGGCTATGCAAACAAGATCACGCAAGGTACCGGCTTGGATACATTGACGAGGCTGTCGGCCGGGCAAACCTATTATTTCAAGCTCTTCCCTTACGCCAACCAGTTCAGCACGATCGATTACAAGAGCGATGGTTCGGTGCCTCAGGTGATGGTGACGACGACAACCGCGCCATTCGAGGACATGGAAGATTTTGAAAAGCCGGCTTACGAAGCGGCTGATGTTACCCTGAAAAGCGGAACTTGGCTTTTCGAAGGTGCCATGCAAGGGATCGCGCTGGGCGATAAGCGGCATGATCAGCGTTCCGCCCGTCTTGGCAAGGATGGTTGCATCACGACGCTGTTTGATGTGACGAATGTCGAGACGTTGCTGCTGGATCATGCGTATTACGGCGATCACACCAACAGCCGCTTTGTTTTGCAATGCTCGATTGACGGGGGTTCCTCCTGGCAGCAGGTCGGGGAGGAGGTGGTTTGCGGCGTTACCTTGCAGACCGCCCAATTCAAGGTACACAACCTGGCCGCGTTCCGTTTGCGCATCCGGAACACTGCCGTTGCCGACGAAAAGAATGTCCTCAATATCGACAACATCCGCTTCACGCCGTTCGAGCACGAGGGCAGTGTCATCCGCTTCCGCTGAGGGCAGACCGTTCCGTGCTTGTCAGACTATGCTTGAGCGCGTATAAAGACAGGTATCTTTTTTGTTAATCCGGAAAGGCGCATCATGGCTCTGGGAAAAACCAATTGTATCGGTATCCTTACCGCCGGGGGCGACTGCCCCGGTCTTAATGCCGCCATTCGCGGTGTGGCCAAGGCCGCCCTGCACAACGGAACCCGCGTGATCGGCATCCAGGACGGGTTCCGCGGACTGGTCGAGAATCGCACGATCCTGATCGAGGATAAGGATGTCAGCAATATCCTGACGCGCGGCGGCACGTTCCTTGGCTCCAGCCGTGACAAGCCACACAAGATGAGTATGGGTGGCAAGATGATGGACATGACCGCTGTGGCGGTCGAGAACCTGAGGCAACTGCATATCGACTGTCTGGTCTGCCTCGGCGGGAACGGAACACAGAACAACGCCCTGCGCCTGCAAGAGAAAGGCGGCGTGAATGTGCTGACCCTGCCCAAGACGATCGACAACGACGTGACCGGCACCGATATCACCTTCGGGTTCGATTCAGCCATGACGATTGCCACCGAGGCGATCGACCGGCTGCATACCACCGCGACCAGTCACCACCGGGTGATCGTCTGCGAGATCATGGGACACAGCGCCGGCTGGCTGGCACTGGGGGCGGGAATCGCCGGTGGCGCGGATGTCATCCTGATCCCGGAGATCCCCTATGATCTGGACCATGTCATCGCGCATATCATGAATCGGCGGCATCACAACAAGCGCTTTTCGATCATCGCCGTCGCCGAAGGGGCCGTCAGCCAGGAGGAAGTGGCGAACGGCAAGAAGAAGAAAAGCGCGTCACCGGTCAAGTCGCGTGATGGGATTGTGCTGATCCATGAGCCTAAGGCCAGCCAGCTTGCCCGTGAGATCCAGCAGCACGCAGGCATCGATGCGCGTGCGACCTCGCTTGGGCATATCCAGCGCGGCGGCACCCCCACCGCGACCGATCGGCTGCTGTGTACCCGGCTGGGAACCAAGGCCGGTCAATTGCTGGCAGAGGGGGTCTATAATGTGATGGTGGCGGTGCAGGGGCAGGATTGCGTGGCGGTGCCGCTCGACAAGGTCGCCGGCACAACCCGGCTTGTGCCGCCCAATCATCCGTGGATCGACACCGCCCGCCTGGTCGACACCTGTATCGGATCGTAGGCGGCTCTTGACAATCGTGCCGTTAACGGCAAGACTGTGAAAGTTATATGAACATCTGGAACATCATCTATCGTTTCTCGTGGGGACTGCTGGCTGTTCTGATCGTGATCGGCTTTATCCTGATCTTTACACCAAAGGCACGCAAGCTGGCCTTCCTGCAGGGTGACAAGAACCAGTTCGAGACACGTATCGCGGAGAAGACCGAGCAGATCAAGGAACTCCAGATCCGCCAGGAATGTTTTGTCAGTGATCCCGAGTTTGTCGAGCACACCGCGCGGGAATCGGGGTTGGTCATGGCCGGGGAGGTTGTTTATAAATTCACCAACGAACAGATTCAGGGCCGCCAGCCATAAGCTCGGCGGTCTGTTTTGCGGGGGTGCGCCGCAACGGAGGTTGAATCCGAACATGAGGAACACCATGCGGTTTGCTGCTACCTTGCTGCTCGCTGGCATCCCCGTGCTGTTTTCCGGGTGCATACAGATGGAGCACGACCTGCGGATCGCGGATGACGGGTCCGCCACTTATCGGCTGAATTATGCCATCAGCGAGCAGGCTATTCATCGGTTTCGTGCGATGTTCAAACTGAAGGACGACTTGGCCATTGCCGCCGGTGAGGCTCCGCCGGGCAAGGAACTTGAACCCCTGCTGGCCGCCTTTATTGATCCGGATGTGGCGGAGATTCGCAAGCAACTGGAGGCATTCGCGGATGTCGGTGTCAACGTGAAGTCCATTCGGCAGGAAGTTCGCGCGGCTTGGCGGCATATCGAATTGGAACTGGAGGTGGCCGATCTGGCGAAGCTGGCCGGTGATCCGTTCTTCGCCCGGCACGGGTTCGATCTTTATCGAAACGATGCCGGCCAGTACGTCTGGAGCCGTTCGCCCCACAGCTCCGATGTCGGCAGCATTCCGGCTGCCCCAACGGATCGGGAACTCGAGGAGATCACGCCGATCATGGCGGGTTTCAAGACCGTTGTACATGTCACCCCGCCCGGCCGCATCGTCTCGACCACAGCCTTCCGGACAACGCTACAGACCGCCGCCTGGGAGTTTGACTTCAACCGCCAGCCGACCGCGCTCCAGACGCTGCTGCGCCAGCATTTTTATATTGTCTTTGAAGCTCCGCGCGCTTCCTTGCCGGAGCTGCGGACCACCGCCCGGACGGAACCGCTGCGCTGACGCCGACAGTAAGGGGGCCTCTATGAAGACGATGCACCAACCGTCGCAAGACCTGCAGGAACGCGCCATACTAGTGCAGGTTATCACGCCGCGACAGCGGCGCGAGGAAGCCGAGGAATCGATCCGCGAACTCGAACGTCTGGCCGATACCGCCGGCGTTACCGTTGTCGGCGTGATTACGCAACGGCTTCCCTCGCCGACCAAGGCCTATCTGATTGGCGAAGGAAAGCTCGAGGAAATCCAGTTCGCCTGCCGCCACGCCGACGCCAATGTGGTGATCGTGGATAACGATCTCTCGGCGATGCAGGTGAACAACCTGGATTTGTCGCTCGGCATCCGGGTGATCGATCGGACCGAGCTGATCCTTCAGATTTTCGCCCGGCGCGCCAGTTCATCCGAATCGCAGACCCAGGTGGAATTGGCGCAGCTCGAACACCTGGTCAAGCGTATCCCGGTTTCCAGCGAGCAGCAGCGTTTCAAGGGTGGCATCGGGATGCGCGGTCCCGGCGAGAGCCCGTTGAAATTGCGCAAGGATCCGATGCGGCGGCGGATCAAGGATCTTAAGGTCAAGCTGGAGGCGATCCGCAACCAGCGGCAACGCACGCGTGGGCGCAACGCCTGGCCGATGGTCAGCCTCGTGGGCTATACCAATGCGGGCAAAAGTACCCTGCTCAACGCGCTCGCGGGAGCCGACGCCTATGTCGACGACCGTCTATTCGCGACCCTCGATACCAAGACCCGTCTGGTGTATCTGGCCGAGAACCGTCAGATCCTGCTATCCGACACCGTGGGCTTTATCCGCAACCTGCCGCACGGACTGGTCGCCTCGTTCCGCTCGACTCTTGATGTGGCGGCGCAATCGGACGTGCTGTTGATCGTGGTGGATGCGGGGCACGCGCACATTGACGATCACCTGGCGGTGGTGGCCGGAACCTTGCGCGAGATCAAGGCCGACCGGGTTCCCGCGCTGACGGTGCTCAACAAGTGGGACTGCGTGACCGATCCGGAACGGCAGGCCGCCCTGCTGGCGCAGATGCCGGATGCCATCCCGATCAGCGCTCGCACCGGCACCGGTCTCGACCACCTCAAGACGGCGATCCTGGCGTATCTGCCATAGCGCGGACGTTTAGCAGGTGGGGCGGGGGCGCTGCACCCGCCGATGTCCGTTGGTCGTCCATGTTAAGACCATAGGTGCCCTTCGGTTTGATATGGGCTGGCTATGGACCGCCAACGGACGCGGAC
>CAZOXS010000441.1:0-4374 GCA_964583785.1 uncultured Victivallales bacterium | reverse complement strand
TATCCTTGCGGTTGCGACACGTGCGCGGGGCCATATACTCGATCAGGGGCTTGTCATCCGTATTGAGCGGATAGTCCGCGAACAAATCGGCCGCCGCCGTCATGTTCCCGCCATAGAAAAACAGGATTGTCTGCGAATTGAGCGGCAACTGCAACTGTTCCAGATCGCAGACCCCCTTGCCGGCCACCGCAAGCCGCTTGTCCTCGCGACTATCGAGTGCCGTCGCCGACAACGGCGCTGCGTCCCGGTGTCCCACCATGGCGATGACCTCCTCGCCGGGCTGGAAGTTGTTGCGCCAGAGCGTGACCTGGTCGAACACGTCGAGCATCGTCCGGGCGATAATCATGACCTCGTACTCGGTCAGCTGGTAGAGCGGCAGCCACTGGACAAATACCCCGCCAGGATTGAGGCTGGCCTGGACGCTCCGGAAATGCTCGCGACTGTAGAGACTGCCGGCACCGGAACGGAAGGGCACGAAGAGGTCGGAGTTGACCATGTCGAACCGTTCGCCGGATGCCATCAGGTAGTGACGTCCGTCCTCCACCAGCACACGGGCACGCGGGTCGGAAAACAGCCCGCCGGTGAAATCATAACCATTCACATTCGTGATGTACGTCCGGGCAGCGGTGACGACCTCGGGAACCAGTTCGCAGGCGATTATCCGTTTGACGTGCGCGAACTGCGGGTCGAGCGCACTGCCGGCGGTAATGCCGGTGCCCGCCCCCAGAAAGAAGATGCTTTCCGTTTCCGGATAGACCATCAGGGGCAAGGCCGCCTGCATCCTCTGCGGCATCAGGGCGCCGGTCGATCCGAGACCGTAATGCGAGTTGATCTTGATCGACAACCCGTGGCGACTCTGCGCGACGGCCACCGTGCAATCACTGCCTTCCCAGGTCTCCAGGATCAGCTCGTCCGGACGCATACTGTCGACGCTGTTGATCGGCAGTCCGGACGGATCCAGTCCGGCGAACTGCAACAGCAGCACGAGAATCACGGCCAGCTTGATGGCGATACCCTTGGCATCCCAGCCGACCGGCAGGACCAGCGCACCGGCCAGATAAAGTACAGCCAGCACCTGCATCGTGCGCCACATGCCGAGCCATTCAAGCAGCACGAATCCGCAGACCAGCGCCCCGAGCACGGCGCCAACCGTGTTGACCGCGGTCAGGGCGCCGATGCTCCGGCCTGCCGAATCGGCATAGGCCTCCTCGGCCTTCATCAGGAACGGGAATACCGTCCCGAGCACCAACGCCGGCAGACCGATGGTCAGCACCACATTGCGGAAAATCAGCAGCATGTACTCGGGCCAGGTTCCCATCGAGACCAGAATCTGCAGGTTATCGGTCAGGCGCATGAACACAAACGGCGTCACCGACACCGCCACGCCACCCAGCAGCAGCAGTCCCGCCAGCAGATAACGCGGCGGCACGGCCAGCCGCGCCAGCAGCGAGCTGATCAGCGCTCCGCCCGCCAGGCACAGCAGAACCACGACCAGGATGGCGGAGAACGTGTAGACGGAGTTCTCCAGCACCTGGGTGAACATGCGCGTCCAGACCACCTCCAGGGCCAGCACGCCGAACCCCGAGAGGAAACAGACTGCCAGCAAAGGCCAGCGGCCTTTGCGCCTGAGCGGCCGCACCATGGCGGCAGACACGGCTTTCGGTTTGTAGACCGCGGCTCCGGGTTGACTTGCCAGCAGGAAAGCCACGGCAGCCACTCCCGCGGTGATCGCCATCGCCCCGGCGTAGGTGGCGTTGAACCCGAGCCACAGGGGTAGGTGAAAACCGGCAAAATAGGCACCCAGGGCCGCCCCCAGCGTGTTGACGCCATACAGCAAGGCCGACACCACGCCGAAGCGTGCGAGGTTCCGGATCACATGCTGTCCCATGACGGGGATCGTGCCGCCCATGCAGAAGGCGGGCGGAAAGATCAGCAGCAGGGAGAGGCCGAATTTGATGGCCAGCAAAAGGGTATGGGCATCGACATGCTGGTAGAGGGCCGGATAAAAACGATAGAAAAGCGCGAGGATCACAAAATACATCACGGCCGTGGCGGCAATGCCGACCTGCAGCCAGGCATAGGCCCGCAGCGGATTGCGCATGCGCGCGGCGCGGCGTCCCCAGAACCAGCCGCCTACCGCCAGCCCCGCGAAGAAGGCCGCCAATGTGGCTGCGGCCGCATGCGAGGTACTACCGAACAGCAAGCCGAGCTGCTTCATCCAGAGCACCTGGTAAACCAGTCCCGCAAACCCCGAAAGAAAAATCAGTCCGTATATCATGCCGTTACCCATTCCATTATTCGCCTTGCACCAAACGTGTAGGTCGGGCAGGGGTGCCCGACCTACATTTTTATAACCTTCCGCTTTCCTGCCGCCAGTTCCACCACCACGCGCTTGCCTCCGTAACGCACCTCGCAGAGATTGCCGGCCTTCGACAGGATTTCCACCCGTTTTAGCCGCCCCTGATCCCATTCGATATCCACCTCGAAACCGCCACGCGCACACAACCCCCGCACGGAACCGCTCGCCCAGTCCTTCGGCAAGGCCGGCAGCAAGGCGATGACCACGGTGGGGGATTTCGAGTTCCGAGTTCCGAAATCCGAAATCCGAAATTGCATTTGCGACTGCATCAGCATCTCCGCGATACCGGCCGTCACCCCGTAGTTGCCGTCGATCTGGAAGGGTGGATGCGCATCAAAGAGATTCGCATAAAGCCCGCCGCCGTTGCTGTAGTTCATGCCCGCACCGACATCGATGAAGCGCAGGAGGTTGCCGATCACCTTGAGTGCCCGGTCACCCTCGCCGAAACGCGCCCACATCGCCACGCGCCACGCCATGGCCCAGCCGGTACTCTCGTCGCCCCGCGCATTCAGCGAGCGGCGGCAGGCCTCGAAATAGTCCGGCAACTGCTCGCGCCTGAACATACAGCCGGGATAGACGCCGTAGAGATGCGAGATATGCCGGTGCTTGGGTTCCGGCTCGACCGCCTCGATACCGAACTCGAGCAGACGCCCGTCCGCCCCGATCGTCGGCATCGCCAGTTTCGCAAGTGCCTCGTCGACTTCCGCAACCAATCCATCGCGCTCGCCGAGAACGGCCGCCCCGGCCAGGATGTTCTCGAACAGTTCCCGGATCATTGTCAGATCCATGGCACTGCCCTCGCAGACACTGGCCTTCTCTCCCGTGCCGGGAACGATAAAGCGGTTTTCCGGCGAGGTTGACGGGGAGGTGGTCAACTGCCCGTCATCGGTCTCGACCATGAAGTCGAGCAGGAAGGCGGCCGCGTCCTTCATGATCGGCATGAATTCCGCCAGGAACGCGCGGTCGCCGCTAAAGACAAAATGCTCCCAGACATGCTGGCACAGCCAGGCACTGCAAACCGGCCAGAACGCATGCTGCGCCGCGCCACCCCCCGTGTAGGGGTAGCGCCACAGGTCACTGTTGTGGTGGGCACACCAGCCCCGTGCATTATAAAGTTTGCGGGCCGGACGCCGACCGGAAACGGACAGCTCGCGGATCATCTGGAACAACGGTTCGGCGCAGTCCGTCAGATTCGTGGTCTCGGCTGGCCAGTAGTTCATTTCGGTGTTGATGTTGGTCGTGTAGTTGGAGCGCCAGGGGGCGATCAGCTTGTTGTTCCAGATGCCCTGTAGGTTCGCCGGCTGCGTGCCCGGACGCGAACCGCTGATCAGCAGGTAGCGCCCGAAATTGAAGACCTGGTTGACCAGCGCCGTCTTCGCGGCCGGATCGTCCACAGACTGGAGCAGCGCGTCGGTCGGACGGTCGTCGCCCGTGCCCAGGTGCAGATTCATACGGTGGTAGAGCGCACCATAGTCATCAACATGCGCTGACCGGATGGCCTCCCACCCCGCCTTTTCCGCCTCACGTAACGGCACGTCGCAATCCGCCTCCAAGGCGGTGAAATCGTCATTCGGCTCGCGGTCCCAGGCCTCGAACCCAGTCTTGATCGCCAGCAGCAGGGTGACGGTATCCGCGCCATCGACCACCAGTGCGCCAGCTTCGGCGCGAACGGTCCCGCCGCTGTTCTGTACCTGGACTTTCATCACATAGCGCATGCCGCTGATGCCGTCCTGTTCCCAGATAATTTCATCCTCGCCGGCTGGCCGTCGCGAATGGTTGCAGAAGGGACAGCACCCATGAAGCGCGAGACTGGTATCCTTCGCCTGCGTATCGAAGCGCATCTGCGAATCCATCGTCAGCCGAAAGGATAGCGATCCGGGGTGATCCGCCTCCAATCGCAGTGCCAGCACTTGGTGCGGCACGGAGATCAGGCACTCACGACGCACGCTCACCCCCTGTTGCCGGAATGCGGTTGATGCAACGGCGGTCGACAAATCCAGTTCGCGCCTGTAGTC
>CAZOXS010000440.1:0-4089 GCA_964583785.1 uncultured Victivallales bacterium | reverse complement strand
TGTAATCACCGATGTATGGCCCCGGCGTGAAGGGCCGCTCGTTCTGACAACCGTGAGTCGAGACGGGGAGCCTAACAGCATCTACGCCACCTGCGTCAACCTTTATGAAGGCAACCGAATTCTTATTGCCGATAATTACTTTGACAAGACCCGCCGGAACCTCAAGGCCGGATCGAAGGGATCCGTGCTCTTCATGACCGACGACAAGAAGGCCTACCAGCTCAAGGGCAAACTTGAATATCACATGGAGGGGCCGTTGTTTGATGATATGAAGAAATGGAACCCGCCACAGCACCCGGGCCATGCGGTCGCCGTCCTGGTCATCGAGCGCATCTACAGCGGCGCAAAACGATTGGACGGGTAATGAAGACAGCCTTTGAATGCATCCCCTGTTTTGTGCGCCAGGCGTTTGAGGCGGTGGAGATGTCGGTCGGCAAGGGACCGGAGCGCGAGCCGCTGATGCGGCGTCTGCTGCATGAGATTGCCGAGGCCGACTGGTCGGTGATGCCGGTGACCGTGGCGCAGCGCATGCAGCGCACGGTACGCGAGGTGACTGGCGTCGCGGATCCCTACCGCACGCTGAAGAACCTGATGAACCGGACCGCACTGGATTTATTGCCCGCGCTGACCGAAGCCATGCGCCAACAGCCGGATCCGCAGGAGGCCGTGGTGCGACTCGCCGTCGCGGGCAACCTGCTGGATGCCGGTTCCAAGAACCGGCTTGAGCCGCATGAATTGGAGGAACACCTCAAAACGATCTGGGACCTGCCGCTGGCAGGATCCCCCGCCGAGTTGTTTGCCGCCGCGCAGGAAGCCGAACGCATCCTCTATCTCGCGGATAATGCCGGCGAGATTGTCTTCGACCGGCTGCTAATCGAGGCACTGCCGCGCGGCAAGACCACCGTCGCCGTGCGCGGCACGCCGGTCATCAACGACGCGACGCTGGAAGATGCCGACATCGCCGGCATCGGCGAGGTGGCCACCGTGATCACCAACGGTTCCGATGTGCCGGGCACCCTGCTGGAAGAGTGTTCCGATGCCTTTCGTGCGCAATTCGATCAGGCCGACCTGATCATCTCCAAGGGACAGGGAAACTACGAGACACTCTCCGAATCCACCCGCAACATCTTCTTCCTGCTGACCGTCAAATGCCCGGTCATCGGCCACGACATCGGTGCTTCCGTCGGCACGATGGTGTGCAACCGCGGAAAATTCACGACATGAACTCACTGAAAGACCTACTCTCCCGAGTCTTCAAGCGCATCAAGAAGCTTATCGACCCGTTGCGCAACCGCAAAGGCAAGAAACGCTGGATCGAGCAGGACGGGGTCGCTTTTTTTAAAGCCCTCGGCATCCGTCCCGGCAACACGATCCTTGATTTCGGTTGCAACTGGGGGGCCTACACGCTCCCCGCTGCCGTCGCGACCGGCACCATGGGAACGATCATAGCGGTCGATCAGAACAGGCACGCCCTGCGCCGTTTGCGGTCGAAGGCCGCCCGATTGGGACTGCAAAACATCCATACTGGCGCGGATCTTGACGAAGCCATGAGGAACGCCGGCACGAACGGTTTCGATCTGGTCCTCCTTTACGACATGCTGCATTTCCTGCCGACCGATCATCGGACAGCCCTATACGCCCGGCTTCGCCAGTTGCTGAAACCCAATGGCATTTTATCGGTCCATTGCTCGCACCTCAAGGATGACCGCCATCCCGCGCGACATTTTGCGGATTGCACGCTCAAGGATATCGTGCATGAAGTGGAATCCGCCGGATTCCACCTGAAGGAAAAGAAAGTCCTTCACCTGTGGCATGCGCATGACCAGGAGCTGGGAAGGGTTCTGGAATTTATCAAATAATCGGATACAACATTTTTCCGAGACCGTTAGATCAGAATGGAAGCACACATGCATATCAGGCAGGAAGTTTATCCGTTTATTCTTGTGTCGGTCATCACCGGCGTGATACTGGCGTTATCGCTCCGGGCACTGCGATGCAGCAGCCTCATGACGTCGATGGTCACAGGTCTCGCGATTACCGCCGTATGTTCTGCCTATTTCCTTTATTTCTTCAGGGATCCTGAGCGTACCCCGCCTTCCAATCCTTGCGCTGTGGTCTCCGGCGCCGACGGGGTCGTGGCGTCGATTGACCACCTGCACGAAGGCGCATTCCTCCATACTGCATGCATCCGCATCAGCATCTTCCTGAGCCTGTTCGATGTACATGTGAACCGCGCCCCGATCAGCGGGCAATCGACATTCAAAGGGTATTTCCCCGGGAAACGGTATTTCACCTTCCAGGAAAAGTCCTCCCAGTTCAACCAGCATAACACCATCCTGATCGAAGGGGATCATATCCGTTGTCTCGTGTATCAGATCGTAGGGCCGGTCTGCCGCCGGGTAGTCTACTGGCCGGCGCATGATCGGCCAACACCTGTCGCGGCCGGCGAACGAATCGGCATGATGAAATTCGGATCGCGCATGGATATCTATCTACCTGCCTCCGATGTTATTGCCATGGTTCATCCGGGTGACCGTGTCCGGGCAGGGGAAACCATCATTGCCAAACGAAAGGGAATATCATGCTGAATGTAGCCGTGCTTGGGGCGAGCAACAAACCGTCCCGTTATAGTTACAAGGCCGTGATGCTGCTGAAGGAGAAAGGATTTGCGGTGTACCCCGTGCATCCACGGCTGGAGGACATCGAGGGCATTTCGGTGTACAAATCCGTATCAGAGATTCCGGTTCCATTGGACGTGGTGACGCTTTACCTCGGGGCCGCTAACCAGCAGGGTGTGATGGAGGACATTGTGAACAGCAATCCGCGCCGCGTGATCTTCAACCCCGGTGCTGAAAATCCCCCCTTCGCGCAAACCCTGCGCGACGCCGGCATCGAGCCCCTGGAAGCCTGCACCCTCGTCATGCTCCAGACCGGCCAATTCAATCTGAATTGAGCATCACGTTCGTTTATGCCTTGGCGATTCATGGCTTGTTGCCGTTTTACATTTATTCCCGGCCGGTGCCTGCGGTGGACAAATATTTTTTCCAGAATGACCCAAACTGGCAAACTCGGGCTAAATCCCAGTTGAGAAAGAAAGCCCGCCGGACGAGGGGCTCGTCCGGCGGGCAGGTCATCATTATTTCTTGAGCACCGCCTTGAGGACGGCATCCTTGTCCATTTTCTTCGAGCAGAAGAACCAGTCCTGGCAGACCATATCCTCCTTGCCATCCATGCGGTCCTTGGCGGTCCCGCAGGAGCCGGCCGGGCCGATGATGACGTCGTCGCCCGGACGCCAGTCGGCCGGGGTAGCGACATTAAAGGCGTCCGCCGTCTTCATCGCGATCAACGCCCTGTAGATCTCGTCGAAGTTCCGCCCGAGACTCAGCGGATAGTAGATAATGGCGCGAATGAGGCCCCTCGGGTCGATGAAGAACACCGCCCGAACCGCCTTGGTGGTGTCCTCGCCCGGCTGGATCATGCCGTACTTCTTCGCCACTTCCATCGTGATATCCTCGATCAGCGGGAAGTTGACCTCGACATCCTTCATGCCGCGATACTCGATCTTCTCCTTGATCGTGCGCAACCAGGCGATGTGACTGAAAAGCCCGTCAATCGAAAGCCCGACGAGCTTGCAACCGGCCTCCGCGAATTTGTCCTCCAGCGAGGCGAACGTGATGAACTCCGTGGTGCAGACCGGCGTGAAATCGGCCGGATGGCTGAACAGGATCACCCAACTGCCCTCGAACTGCTTCGGGAAATCAATCTCCCCCTGAGTGGTCACCGCCTTGAAGGCTGGTGCCTTATCCCCGATGCGGGGGATTGATACGACTTGTGTCTCTTCCATGGTCATGTTCCTTTCCTTTGTTGTTTATGCCTACTCGAAATCGTCAGCACTGCTGTTTGCGCTGACGCAGTTCAGGATCGAAAGTGCCCGCGGATCGCTGATGGAGGCTCTTGCAACCCCCCTCGTTGTGACCGCTTGAAGCCGTTCACAGCGAGGGGTTTTGCAAAGTATAATGCTTCAGCTCCGAACCAACGGAACGTCTGGCATATCCACCCCGCCCTTGTTTTCCAAGGCCGTACCATGCC
>CAZOXS010000439.1:0-4635 GCA_964583785.1 uncultured Victivallales bacterium | reverse complement strand
GTCTACACGCGACCGCGGCTATATCAATGTCTGTACCGTGCATACAATGCTGGAATGCGTGGATGATCCGTCCATGGCGGCGATCGTGAACCGCAGTACACTGGCGGTGCCGGACGGGATGCCGCTGGTTTGGCTGGGACGGCGGGCGTTCCCGGACGCGGACGTGCAGCGCTGCTACGGTCCGGATCTGATGCTGGTGGTCTGTGAGGCAGGGCTGGCGACGGGCGTGCGCCACTGTCTCTACGGTGGTGCGCCGGATGTGCTGGCGCTTCTGGAGCAGAATCTGAAAGCGAAGTTCCCAGGGTTGGCCGTGGTCGAGCGGATCTCGCCGCCGTTCCGGGATCTGGCCGAGGCGGAAAAACAGCAGATGGCGGACCGCATCAATGCGGCTAGGCCTGATGTGGTCTGGGTGGGACTCGGGACGCCGAAGCAGGATCTGTGGATGGGTGAATTCCGCGAAAAACTCGAGGCTCCGGTGCTGATCGCGGTCGGTGCGGCCTTCAATTTCCATGCCGGTCACCTGGCCCAGGCTCCGCGCTGGATGCAACGCGCCGGGCTGGAGTGGCTGTATCGGCTGCTGCGGGAACCGCGTCGTCTCTGGCGGCGCTATCTTATCGGCAATCCGCGTTTCTTGTGGCTGCTTTGGCGCGCGTGAAAGGACATATGAAAATACATAGGATTTATGAATTCATCTTCAAATTCTGGCGATCAAAACGTATATGTTTGTTTGAGCAGATCATTAAACCATCTGCTGGTGACGTTATGCTGGATGTGGGGGGATACCCCTGGTTCTGGACGAAGTCGCCCCAGCGAGCCAAACGAATCGATTGTGTAAACCTCCACACGGTAAACTGGAAACCGGAGTCATGCCCTGAACATCGTATAACCATGCAAATAGGGGATGGATGCGCGCTTGAGTATGCCGATTCTGATTACGATATTTTGTTCTCGAATTCCGTTATCGAGCATGTCGGCGACTGGAACAGGCAACAGGCTTTTGCGCGTGAGGCAAGGCGAGTAGGAAAACGGTTATGGATACAGACGCCAGCCTATGAGTGTCCATTTGAGCCTCACTATTTAGCTTTTTTTGTTCATTGGTTTCCAATCTCTATTCGAAGAAAACTGTTGCGATGGTTTACGCCCTGGGGCTGGATGGCCAAGCCGAACCAAGAGGAGATCGACAAGTCAATCAATTTCACACAGTTACTCACACGGAAACAAATGACGCAATTATTCCCTGACTGTCAAATTATCACGGAAAGGCTATTCGTTATTTTTCCTAAATCCTACATCGCGATCCGAATCAATCGAAAGCAAGGATATGCACAGCTCTAAAAAGAGAACTCCATCTGGATTTGCGCTGGTTCTCGGGTGAAAAAAGAGGCACAATTCCGGTGTATGAAACAGAATACTGACATGTTTAAACGCGTTGCGTCGGCAGTGGCCGGGCTGGCCGGGCTGGTTCTGTTCTTCTCCGTTTACGGGGTGAGCGTCTGGCAAGGGGCTTCCCGCCAGTCGTTGTTCGGCTGGTTGTATATGATGTGGTCCAGCGAATCGACAGACGCGGTGGATTACTCGCATGGGATGGTTATCCCGCTGGTCTCGCTCTGGCTGCTGTGGCGTCGGCGGGCGGATTTGCTCAAGGCGTTTGAGACGCCGCAGCCGCATGTGTTCGGTGCGGTTTTGTTGGTAGCGGCGGTTGCTTTGCATTTTGCGGGGCTGCGGATGCAGATCCCGCATGCCTCGGCCCTTGGGTTCGTGATCGCCCTGTGGGGGCTGGCGTGGAGTTTTGGCGGCTTGGCGCTGGCAAGGCAGACGCTCTTCCCGCTGGCATTCCTGTGTTTTGCGATTCCTGTCAGTTTCCTGGCGCAGGCGACATTCCCGTTGCGCCTATTCGGTAGCGTGGTGGCTACGGAGCTGTTGAACGGACTGGGGATCGCCACCACGCGGGTGGGGACGGCTATATATTCAACTGCAGGCCAGGGGTTCAAGCTGGATGTGGCGGATGCCTGCAGCGGCATCCGTTCCATCATGGCCCTGATGGCCCTGACCGCCGCCTATGCCTATGTGTTCCGCCAGCGCAATTGGGAGCGCTGGCTGCTGTTTGCGATGAGTGTACCGATTGCCGCTATGGCGAATGTGGGACGGATCGTCACGATTGCAATCGTAGCCCTGTTGTTTGGTCAAGATGCAGGGCTTAAGGTGTATCACGATTATTCCGGCTATCTGGTCTTTGTGCTGGCTGTGCTGCTCGTGCTCGGCACGAATGCGTTGATGGACAAGGTGAAAGATTGCTTGTATAAAAGATAACTTTATGAGTTAATTATCTCATGAATAAGGAATCTATCAAATCCGTGTTGCAGCAATTTGCCGACCGTGAGCTGCCGGTGGTGCGGGATCGCGACTATGCGATTCCCTCCGATTCCGGCAAGGTTGTCGCGCTGGTCGGTTCGCGCCGCGCGGGCAAGACGTTCCTGATGTTCCAGGTTATACGCGATCTCCTGGCGCGTGGCATCGATAAGCGGCGGATTCTCTATATCAATCTGGAAGATGATCGGCTTTATCCGATCGATGCGCAAGAACTTGACCTGATCCTGCGGGCGCATATGGAGCTGTGG
This sequence comes from uncultured Victivallales bacterium, assembly GCA_964583785.1. Classification (GTDB taxonomy): domain Bacteria; phylum Verrucomicrobiota; class Kiritimatiellia; order UBA8416; family UBA8416; genus UBA8416. Next base: position 2,017 of record CAZOXS010000439.1, on the reverse strand, counting down.
CCGGAGCTTGTCGGCCAGATGTGTTACCTGTTTCTTGACGAGTTGCAGAATGTCACGGGATGGGAACGCTATGTCCGGCGCATCCACGATACCGAGAATCTTTCGATCTTCATTACAGGATCCTCTTCCGCCTTGCTGCAGAAGGACATGGCCACGGCGATGCGAGGACGTTCCATAACCTACGAGATATTCCCGCTTTCGTTTGCAGAATTCCTGCGGTTCAAGGGAGTCGTCCATACGCCGTATTCAGCGGCCAGCGAGTCGCTGATGGCACATGCCTTTCGTGAGTATCTCGACTGGGGGGGCTTCCCCGAGGTGGTGCTTGCCGAAATGGCCCTGAAACCGATGATTCTGCAGGAATACGCCTCGTTAATGCTGCACCGGGATCTGATTGACCGCTATCACGTCAGAAATGAACGGCTTATGCACCTGCTACTCAAGCACTGTGCCTCGCATACCGCCTCGTTGACCAGCGTGAACAAGCTTTTCAATGATTTCACGTCCCAGGGATTGAAAACTAGCAAGGCGACTTTGTATGACTACCTTGGGATGCTACAGGATTCGTTCATTGTGCTGGCTTGCCCGAAGTACGATCCGTCTACGCGTCGTCAACTCCAGGCCCCGCAGAAACTGCATCTGATCGATCCCGGATTGGCCCGTGCATATCGTCCGGATCCGGAGAAGGATATCGGGCACCGCTTCGAATCCGCTGTCTATTTGCATCTGCGCCGGAACGTCCGTGATATCTGTTATTACCGGAACGGATTTGAGTTGGATATGTGCTGGGGTGAAGGGACTGGATTTGTCAACGCAGCATGGGAAATGGAGAACTTCGAGACGATTTCGCGGGAGACGCAGGCTATTCGTAAGGGTATGGAACTTTGGCCGGATGCAAAAGCAACGCTTGTCTACGGATCGGCAAGTCGTCTTGATCCTGAACTGAAACCCCTTGCAGTAGAGAGCTGGCGTTATATGATGGAACCATCAATATGATCCTGTCAAAAAAACATATCCCCATGATCCTGTGGTTTGTGCTGCTGGCGGTGGCGGTGCCGCTGCTGCATTTCGCCATGCGGGTGAAACCGGCGGATCCGCTGCCGGCGGATTGGCAATTGCCCGAAACAATCGGTGACTGGCAGGGGGAACGGCTGTATTATTCCAAGGATCCCGAGGTGACGCAGGCATTCCGCGAAGCAGACATCATCGAGGCGGGCATTTGCCCCGTCAGCGGAGCGGCGCTGGACACGGTCTCGACGGCCGAGCGCCGGTTGCTGCCGGGCGACGTCGAGATTGAACGGCGGCTCTACCTAGATGGGGATGGCGAGCGCTTCCGGCATGTGATCATGCTCGTGACGGGTGCCTCCCGCGAGGGCATTCATCGACCTGAGTGGTGTCTGGCCGCGCAGGGGGTCAGGATCGGTACGTTGCGTTATGTGGTGACAAAGGATGCCAACGGCGAGCGTTTCGATGTGGCGGTCTATCCCATGTATCCCCGGCAGGCACCGGAGACGGCCCGTCCGAATCAGTTCTTTGCGTACTGGTTCGAAGGCCCCGACGCCCACACCCCCTACAATTTAGTTCGTATTCTGCGTATGGGTTGGGATCGCTTGTGGCACGGCAAAGTTCAGCGCTGGGCTTATTTTTCCATCCAGCTCAATCTGCCGCGAGGAACCGCCGATGCGGACGCCTATATCGCCGATACCGTCGAATGGCTCCTCAAAGGCCGCGCGGCAGTCAAATGAGACACTTGCAGACTCCGTTTCACAACGAAAGCACATCGAATGAGGGGGAGCTCGGTGAATCGTTCCTGTTTTCCCGCTTGAGATCACAGTTTTGTGTTTGAATATTCAGGACGAGTCATATAATATTCATTATATCGAGGCTCTTGCAAAACCCCTTGCTGCGCCCGCTTGAAGCCGGGCGCAGCAAGGGGTTTTGCAAAATATAATTCTTCAGCTCTGAACTACCGGAACGCCTGGCATCTCCCCCCCCGCCCTTGCCTTCCAAGGCAGAACCA
>CAZOXS010000438.1:0-4737 GCA_964583785.1 uncultured Victivallales bacterium | reverse complement strand
AACGATCGTGGCCGCCGTCGCCGCAAAGGCCACCTGGAACAGGAAATCGACCTGCGGATGCAGGACGCCCGCCGCCGGCGCATCGGTAAACTCGCCGATGCCGACACCGCCCCAGCCCAGGAAACCGCCAATCACCGAGTCACCGTACATCAGGCCATAACCGATCAGATAGTACAGCAGCACACCGATACACAGGTCCATCACATTCTTGAACAGGATGTTGACGGTATTCTTAGCCGAATTGAACCCCGCCTCGACCATGGCAAACCCCGGCTGCATGAAGATCACCAGCACCGCGCCGATGAAAATGAAGAGGTTATCAATCGCAAACGCCGCCAGCGCGTTTTCCGACACCTCCGCCGCCGCCTCCTCGACAACCGCTTCCTCAACCGCCACCTCCTGGGCCAGCACCGGCATTGCCACAATCACGGCAACCGCCATCGCCCCCATCAATACACCGAACCAACGACCTTTCACGTAACCCTCCTTTTTTCTTCTTTTATCATGCCTTGCCAAACAACGAACCCCACAACCCAATTGACTGCTCTTTTTTCCATGCACCTCCTTCTTTCGCTTTTATCCGTTGCCGGCTCTAAATGCATACACTGTGCCAACCGACAACATACAGGCATAAGCTATTCATTAACAAACGGTTATACACATACACCCGCCACCATACACAAATGCAGCCACACGGCGATATACAAACAAATATGTTGACACAATCGCCATAACACACAAATATGTACGAGGATTGAGCTAAGAATAATACGAAGGGCGCACTTGCAAAACCTCTCTACCGGAACCGTCTCGCGAGCCGATCGAACGTTTTTCAAAATGAGTGGGGTAACTTTTGGGGAGGATATGAGGGCGACGTATCGTAGGACAGGCGCCTCGCCTGTCCAGCCGAGCATCAGCACAGAGTACAAGTGCTGTTGACAGCCGGGCGACTTATGCTCGGCGGTCGGGCGAGGGCGCCACGACCTACATGCTTATGCTCGGAAAATTGACATTACAGACAAACAGGATGAACTTATGCTATCGGAATCAACCACAGCCCCCAAACCGCGTGCGGAAATCGAGCTAAACATCCTTTATCGCGTTTCTCAGGCGATGGCCCATGAGAAGGGGGTCAGCTCCCTGCTGGACCGCGTACTGGATATTCTCGAGACCCAAATGGGTATGGATCGAGGGACGCTCACCCTGCGCCATCCGGACAGCGACATCTTCCAGATCGAGGCCTCGCGCGGCATCTCCGCCGAGGACAAGCAGCGGGGCCGCTATCAACTCGGCGAAGGCATCACGGGCAAGGTCGCCGCGACCGGCAAGCCGATCATCGTTCCCGATATCCGTAACGAACCCGGTTTCCTGGACCGGACCCGTTCCCGCAAGAATGAGCACATGGCGTTCATCTGCGTACCGATCATCCACCAGAATCGCGTCGTGGGCACGTTGAGCATCGATCGTCGTCCGGCGGACGACGCCGAGCTGCGCAAGGACATGAACTTTCTGAAACTGCTGGCCGACCTGCTGGCCGAGGCGGTCTACAACATCCGCGAGGGCATCGCGGCCCAGGAAAGCCTGCGGGCGGAAAACCGCAAGCTGAAGCTGGAATTGGGCGACCGCTACCACCCGTCGAATATCATCGGCAACTGCCACAGCATGCGAATGGTCTACGAGCAGATCGCCCAGGTTGCCGACAGTGGCGCCACCGTGCTGATCCGCGGCGCGTCCGGATCCGGCAAGGAACTGGTTGCACGTGCGATCCACTTCAGCAGTCCGCGCAAGAACAACCCGTTTATCTGCGTCAACTGCGCCGCCCTGCCCGAGAACCTGATCGAGAGCGAGCTCTTCGGCCATGAGAAGGGTGCCTTCACCGGCGCGATGCAGCAGCGCCAGGGGCGTTTCGAGCTGGCCAACGGCGGCACGCTGTTCCTGGACGAGATTGGCGACATCAGCCCGGCCGTGCAGGTCCGCCTGCTGCGGGTGCTGCAGGAACGCTGTTTCGAACGGGTCGGCGGCATGAAGCCGGTTGACGTGAACGTGCGGATCATCACCGCCACCAGCGTCAACCTCGAGAAAGCCATTACCGAGGGCAAGTTCCGCGAGGATCTTTACTACCGCCTCAACGTCTTTCCCATCATCCTGCCGCTGCTGCGCGAGCGGAAATCCGACATCATCCTGCTGGCGGATCACTTTATCCAGAAATACAACAAGACCTACGGCAAGACGATCAAGCGCATCTCCTCGGCGGCGATCAACATGATGATGGCCTATCACTGGCCGGGCAACGTGCGTGAGCTGGAGAACTGCATCGAGCGTGCGGTGCTCACCAGCAACGACGATGTCATCCATGCCTACACCCTGCCACCCTCGCTCCAGACCGACGAGCAGACCCGCACCGGACTACTGCCCAGCGATGGAGCCGACCTCAAGGCGATGGTCAACGCCTACGAGCGCGAGATCATCATCGACGCCCTCAAGAAGAACCGCGGCAGCGCGGCCGCCGCCGCCCGCCACCTCAACACCACCCAGCGCATTCTCAATTACCGCATCAGCCAGCTCAACATCAACCGCGACAAGTTCAAGGAGTGAGCATCATGCAGTCGAAAAAGAACTGGTTCCTGCGCAAGAAGGATGGATCCGAATACGGTCCGGTCAGCCTTGCTGATCTGCTGCGCTGGTCCGCGCAATGCCGGATCGTTGCCGGCAATGCCGTCTCCACCGACCGTGAGGAATGGACCGCCGTCGAGGATATTCCCGAGCTTGAGATGCATTGGATGGCCCAGCGGGCCGACGGCAAGGAATACGGCCCCTTCGCCCTCGCCGCCGTGCAGGAGCTTTTCGCGCATAACGTGCTGCCGGCCGACGCGGTGCTGGCTAATCGCCTGACAGGCGAGAACAAACCGCTCAAAGCGGTTATTGGCTTGCCAGAAGCACCCATCGAAGCCCCTGATAATGCCGAAAAGGCAGGCGGAGTCGACGGAATCGAAGAAGTCGAGCGAGTCGAAAAAATCGAGGACGTCGGGGACGTCGACGACGTCAATACGGTCAATCAGGTCAGGAACAAAGCGGAAGAACACGGGGCCGCGACAGAAGCGGGGGATTCTGACGCAGCCGCTGAAGACGCGCTGGCGGAGGAGGATGACGCCCCGGAAAGTGTTGCCACCGCTGACCTGGCTGACGGTGTTGACCTTGTTGACAAGACGGACGCGACCGACCATGGTGACGACGCAGACAATGCTGACGCGGTGGACATTGCCCCCCTGATGGCCCAGATTGAAAGCCTGCGCCAGGAATTGCAGGAAAGCCAGAGCGAAGCGGCCGAGGTAAGCGAGGCCTATCAGGCAAGGATTGCGCTGCTGGAAAAGAAACTGCAAACCGCGCAACAGGCCGCCCGTGATGCCAGCGCGCTGGAAACCGAACGCCGACAATCGCAACAGCAGGCGGTTGACGATCTCGCGGATCTGCGCAAGCAGACCGCCTTCATGAAAAAGAACATCGCCGTGCTGCATGCCGAACTCGACGCGGCCCGGCGTCAAGCCGCGTTCCGCGCCAGGCTCGTGCTGGCGCTGGGCTCGTTGCTGACACTCTTGGCCGCGCTGGCGATCATCCGCGCCGCCGGCGGCTGCCGGCAGCGCGAGGACATCAGCATGCCAACAGCGCCAGACCGCTCCGGAACGTCGTCCCCCGTCGCGGGCGAATCCCGCGACATCGGCGACGCTGACGCGGCACGCGCGGCCACCTCCTCCTGGCCAACCCTCCAAATCGACGGCCTAAACGTTGATCGCAGACAGGACCATCTCGTCATCCGGTTTGAAGAAGGGGCCTTTAGCAGCCTGACAACCTTGACTCCGGCGGCCGAGGGGCAGTTGAAAACGCTCGTTGAAAGACTCCGTCCGGATTTACCGGTTTATCGGCTGGTCGTGGAAGGGCATGCGGACAACATCCCGATGCGGGCAACCACCGCCTTTGCGGACAACGCGGCGTTGGCGGTCGCGCGGGCGGAGACCGGCGCGGCATTCCTGAAACGCGAAGGTGCGCAGGCCATTGCCGCCACCCGCGCGGGGGAGCCGCCGTATCCCAACGACACGCCGGATAACCGGCGCCGCAACCGGACGCTGGTGATTAGGCTCTACCAATAAAAAATGTCGTGGCCGGGGACTGATCGGTCTGATCAGACCGATCCTCCACGATCGACGAGCAAAAAAAAGGCTCGCGAACCGAAGTTCGCGAACCCTGAAAAAAAATCCCGGCAACGTGCTACTCTCCCACGACCGACTGCCGTAGTACCATTGCCGCTGAGGCCCTTCACTTCCGTGTTCGGTATGGGAACGGGTGTTACCTCCTCGCTATGATCACCGGGAAAAATGGTGTTTGCTGTCATTGACTCAAAAGAGTCAATGACACCTGCACAGAGAACTGCAAAACAACTTCACAAACAAGATGGAGAAAGAAAAGATCAAGCCTCACGGCGAATTAGTACTGGTCAGCTAACGTTTTTAGATATATACGCTTACACTTCCAGCCTATCAAGGTCGTAGTCTTCAACCAGCCTTTAGGACCCGAAGGTCAGGGAGATCTGGTCTTGGAGGAGGCTTGGCGCTTAGATGCTTTCAGCGCTTATCCGTTCCGTACATAGCTACCCTACGATGCCGCTGGCGCGACAACAGGAACACCAGAGGTACGTCATTCCCGGTCCTCTCGTACTAGGGAATGTTCTCCTCAAATCTCCTA
>CAZOXS010000437.1:0-5882 GCA_964583785.1 uncultured Victivallales bacterium | reverse complement strand
CCATGTATTCCCACAGTTCGCGATGCCGGTAGTCAAGCTCTGAAAGATCCTCCCAGGTCACGCCCCAGGCACCGGGCGAGGCGAAGGAACGGTCGCCGTTGCGTGCGAACCAGTCCGGGTGATGAAGCTGTAGGTGCGAGGCCCAGCCGGTATGGTTGATCGGCAGGTCGATGAAGAGTGAGGCACCGCGGCGATGCACACCGTCGACGAGTTCGCCGAACTGGTCTAATGGGGTGCTCTTGCGATCGAATTCGGCCAGGGCCGGATCGACATCGAAGAAGTCGATCGAGGCGAACGGGCTGCCGAAGCGCCCCATCCGGGCAAAGGTGGTGGGAACGGGATGGATCGGGAGCAACTGGATGATACGGAAGCCGAGGGTGTCGATAATATGGTCCAGCTGCGCGGTCAGTGCCCGGAAGGTGCCGGATTTTGGAATCAGCGTATAGCCTTGCCGGTCGAGGGTTTCCAGCGTCTCCGGTTCGATCGGCAGCTCCTGGGGATTGCGCATGTTCGGGCCGAACTGGCGGACAAATGCGGTATAGAGGGTATTGGCGCAGAAGGTGTCAGCCGGTTCAATCTTGATCACGAGGTTATCGCCATCCGGCCAGATCGGGGTGTCTTCGCCTGCCGGTAGGAAGAAGGCCTTGGCCTCGAACCGCCCGGTCTCGAAGATCGGCATTCGGATCTCAAAGACGCCTGGCGTGGCGGAAGGGGTCATCGGCAAGTCATGCCAGTCGCGCGCGAGTATCGGGGCATGCTTCTCGATATGGTCGATGATCTCGCGGCGGTGGCGCCTGCCATGGCCGAGATTCGTCCGAAGCCACGCGTTACCCTCGCGCGGGGGACTGGAGAAGAGCGTGATGGTCAGGGTGTCGCCACTGTGCAGGATGCGACGGGTCCCCGGTGGCGGATTCTGGTGCCAGTTGCTCATGTGGGCTTTCTTGTTGGTCTACTTCGTTCATTTGTGGGTCGGGCACCCTTGCCCGACCGTCCGGCATGCGACTCCGGCATGCGACTCCGGTTAGGCGACTCATGCTCGGCGGGACAGGCAGGGGTTCCTGTCCTGCTTACTTCACTTCCTCGAGTTCGCTTTCCATCGCGTCGAATACGGAACCAGACTGGGGGGACGACGGTGTCGCGACAGGTGGCGTAATGGTTATGGGCTGTGCTGCCGGGCTGTCGATCTCAGGTGCCTGCGTTTTGAGATTCTTCATCTCCTGTTCCATATCCTCCATGATGTCCTCGGATTTCTGGTATGTCAGCTTCTTGCGCAATTCGCGTAGGGTCGCGTCCTGGTTCGACACGTAATCATCGACCTCGAGTTTCAGGCGCACGAACGCCCGCGAGTCGGGAGGCGTTCCCTTGACTTTGACGATCGTCTTCTTGTCGAGCGTGGCATGATTAAGGATGAAGGGTTCAAGATCCTCGCCGCGCAGGAAAAGCTCCACGAGCCGTTTCTGTTTGATGCTGCTTTGGTCGTAATGGATTTCCTCGGCGATGATGCGCTGGTGACTGCGGCGGATCAGCGTGGCCATTTGCTCGACAGCCTGTTGGCGCGCATCCTCGATGGAGGCGAACTCATCGCCCTCGACGGAGGTCCCATAGGCGTAGAAGGCGGTTGCCTGCCGTCCGGGGTTCATGTACCAGGGGGGGATCTTGTAACCCAAGGCGCCTTTGTCAGCCTGAATGCCACCAGAGGTGAATAGATAGCCGAGATAGAACTTCAGGCAGGTGCTAGCCAATGTCTTCAGAAGACCGAGAGCCAGGATTTCCATTTACTTACCCTCCCCGTGGTTGATGCGTTGATTCCATCTTGTGGGAAGTGTAGACGTTATTCTACGAAAATCAAGAGTTTCCAGTGTGGTGTTTTTCAGTCAGTGCTCGTCATGTTCGCAGTGGTGTGCTTGCGCGGCTTGCGTCATCATGTGGGTCAGCAGTGCCTCTGCCGGCGGATGGGGGAGGTGGTCTTGTGCCAGCGCCTCTAGTCGCTGGCGCGGGCCAGGCCGGTCTGGGAAGAGGGCCAGCAGTGCGCGGTAGTCGGCGACGGCGTCTTGTGGACGGGTAAAGGTCTCCAGCAGCAGGGCGCGCAGCAGTAGGGCTTCGGCTTTCGCCAGCCGGTCCGCCTCGTCCTCGGGATTGCCTGTCCGCTCCCAGAAGGCGATGGCGGCGTTTAGTGCGGCCATCGCCGGTTCGCGGCGGGCCTCGTGCAGGAACAGCTTGGCTTTCTCAAGTTGCACCGCATAGGCGAAAGGCGTCTGGCGTTGGGCGCGCAGCAGCACCTGTTCGGCTAGATCCGGGCGCCCGAGGCGACGTCCCAGCCAGTAGGCGGCGACCAGCACACTTTCCTGATCATCCGGATTGACCCGCATGGTCATCTCCAACCAGGGCATGATCTCGCGTATCTGCTGCTCGCCTTCGGCGTGAAGGTGTTCATCCGGTTCCAGTTCACGATGGACGCGCGTGGCCCAGTTGCCTGTAAGTGCGGTGTCCGGGAGTTTGTAGTCGAGTCCGCGATGGAAATAGACATCGGCCTGTTTGTAAAGGCGGTCGCCAAGCAGCACGCGGACCTCGCCCAGCAGGGCTTCCGTCAGGCTGCCTTCCGCGGCGGCGGGGCTTTCCTGGCTGCCGAGCGTCAAGCGGGCGGCCAGCGAGAAGGCGCAGACGGAAAGAAGTGTCATCCCGCCGAATGCCAGAACGGCTGATTTATCGTGTAGACGGTTCGCTCTTCGTTTCATACACTGGAGTCTGCCGGAAAAAATCGCTTGTGATAACAAAAAAAGCGGGCCTTCCGAAGAAGACCCGCTTGTGTCGGCAGTACGCGATTAGAGCGTATGCCCGGCGATCGTGCACGTCGGGTTCGCGCCGATCACGCCGTAGGTGTAGGCACCGCCCGCAGGGCAGGAACGGGCCGATTTCATGTACGCATCCACATCGGCGTTGACAACGACAGCGTCATTTGCCAAGCTGGTGGCCATGGCAAGCTGTTCCTTGCCGGAGTCGATCTGGCGCAGATTGTTGATACAGGCGTTGGTGCGGGCCGTATTACGCGACTTGACAAACGACGGAATCGCGATGGCGGCCAGCAGGCCGATGATGGCGACCACGATCATGATCTCTACCAGTGTGAAACCTTGCTTCATCTTCTTCATCGCATTCCTCCTTGTTCGTTTTGGGCTGCGAGTGCCCGTTTGCCATTTGGCTCGCCACAGTGGCGGGCTGCAATAACTCTAAGCAAAGGGCGTGCCAACATGGCGATAATGGGATTGATGAATTCAGTATCAGGTTAAAACTGATGCGTTTTGTAGGGAATTCACCCGGCAATCACCATATGATCCCAAACTGGGGGCATTAAGAAAATCGTCTATCATTTGCAAAAATGATTATTACATATGCGAATTTGCAGCAAAATCAGAGGATTAGTTTCAGTCTTTGGTTTATTGTATTTGAGAAAACGATAAAACAGCATAAGGAAGGGATGAATGGCGGTATGCCTAATCAATCGTTAAGCAATCAGCGTCTCGTCGGCGATACGCTGTGGAATGCAGGTTACCAGGGTATTTCTTGGTGCCGGGGTTCCCGTTATGCGCACGGGCAAGTATTGGGGGGTCCAGCCAACCGTGTCCCGTTTCGACCGTTCGGTCAGGATCGTGACGGGCTTGCCGATGAAGGTACTGGCGAAATCGTGGCGTTTTGTTTTTCCGATGTCGATTAATTCCGCCGCCCGTTGTTTACTGGTGGCGGCGGGTACCTGATCGGGCATTTCTACAGCGGCTGTTCCGCGCCGGGGGCTATAGGAAAAAACGTGCAGATTGCTGAAGGGCAAGTCGCGTATCAGATCACGTGTTTGTAGGAAAGCGCGGTCGTCCTCGCCCGGAAAGCCGACGATGACGTCGGTGCCGAGTCCGAGGTCGGGCATCCTGGCCACGGCGTATTCGACGGTTTCCCGGAATTTGGCGACTGTGTAGCGGCGGCGCATGCGCCGCAAAACCGCGTCATCCCCGCTTTGCAGCGGCAGATGCAGGAACCGGCAGAGCTTTTTCGACGACGCCATGAAGTCAATGACCTCGCGTTCAACGGTGGTGGACTCGATCGATCCGATACGGACCCGTTCGAGTCCGTTGATCGGTTCGGTGCGCTCAAGCAGGTCGATCAGGCTGTAGGGTGGGGCGTGGTAGCAGCCGAGGTTGGCACCGGTCAGTGTGATTTCGCGATAGCCGGCGTCGACGAGACGCCGGATGTCGTCCATAATGTCCGGCAAGGCCCGGCTGACCGGGGTTCCGCGCGTCGCGGGCACGATGCAATAGCTACAGCGGAAATCGCAGCCGTCCTGCACCTTGACCAAGCCGCGTGTCGTGTCGAAGAGCGCGGTCAGGGCGGTGTCCCCGCCGGCGGGCTTCTCGCCGGGATTCGGGGCGGTGCCGTGCTGCAGGCCGAATTCGCTTGCCAATCGTTCCGGCAGGCTGAATTTCTCAGCTTGCCCGGCGATCAGGTCTGCCCCGGTGGCGGCTTTCAGCGCTTCGCCGTCGTGCTCCACGGCGCAGCCTGCCAGTATGACCCGCCGGGCACCCTCGCGACGCAGGCGGCGGGCCCAGCGGGCGCAGTCGCGCTCGGCGTGCTGTGTGATCGTGCAGGTGTGTATTACGGCGGCATCGCAGGGACCGCCGGGCTCGGTCACCTGCCAGCCGGCCGCCTCGAATTGGGCCGCGATCCGGGCGGTCTCCGCCTGGTTCAGCCGGCACCCGATGGTCTTGAAACTGATTGTTGGTCTGGCTGGCGGCATGGGTGATCTAATAATTAACCACAGAAACTTGCAACGGGCGGGAATTCAACCGCGAATTTTTCGAATTAGGCGAATTGAGTTAGGGTGTCAATAATTCGTTAAATTCTTTAAATTCGCGGTTAAAAAAGCGGAGGATCAGTTCTGTGTATTCTGTGTATTCTGCGGTTAAAACCAGAGCATAGGCCTATTCCACGACGGCGCCGGTGCCGGCATTGCGGACCTGCTTGGCGTAGCGCTTGAGGTAGCCGGTAATCGCGCGCGGCGTCGGCGGGACAAAGGCGGCCCGTCGGCGGGCGATGGTTTCCTCGTCCAGGCAGACCTCCAGCGCGCGCTCCGGAATGCTGATCCGGATGCGGTCGCCGTCCTCGACCAGGGCGATCAGGCCGCCTTCGGCCGCCTCGGGCGAGACGTGACCGATGCAGGCCCCGCGTGTGCCACCGGAAAAACGCCCGTCGGTGATCAGGGCGACGCTTTCGCCCAGGCCCTGGCCCATGATGTAGGAGGTCGGTGCCAGCATCTCCTGCATCCCGGGGCCACCCTTGGGACCCTCGTAGCGGATGACGACGATGTGCCCCGGCTTGACCTTGCCGGCGAGAATGCCGTCGCAGGCTTCCTCCTGGGAGTTGAAGGTGATCGCCTGCCCCTCGAACGTCAGCATACTCGCCGCCACGCCAGCTTTCTTGACCACCGCGCCCTCCGTTGCCAGATTGCCGTGCAGGACGGTCAGTCCGCCGTCGGCGGAGTAGGGGGTGTCAAGACTGTGGATCACGGCGGGATCCTTGACGGTGGCGCGCGCCACATTCTGCCAGAGGGTCTTGCCGGTAACCGTGATGCAATCCTTGTTCAGCAGTCCCTTGATCCCGCCGATGGTGCACAGGATGGCACTGATCCCGCCCGCCCGGTCGACGTCTTCCATGTGGAAAGGCGATGAAGGCGAGACCTTGCAGATGTTCGGGCATTTGCCGGAAATCGCGTTGATGCGCCCGAGGTCATAGGCGACGCCGGCCTCATGCGCGATGGCGAGGGAGTGGAGCACGGTATTGGTGCTGCCTCCCATGGCCATGTCGAGCGCAAAGGCGTTGTCGATCGATTTTTCCGTGAC
>CAZOXS010000436.1:0-6429 GCA_964583785.1 uncultured Victivallales bacterium | reverse complement strand
TGGAGAAAAACCGCTTCTGCGGACTGCTGGCCGACGAGATGGGCCTCGGCAAGACATTGCAGACCCTCGCCTGGCTGCAGCTTGAGCGTCACCATGCCGACGCGCGCGCGCGCCCCTCGCTGGTGGTCTGCCCCACTAGTCTCGTGCAGAACTGGGTCGAGGAAGCCGCGCGGTTTGCCCCGGCACTACGGGTGCTGACCGTCAGCGGTGCGCAGCGCCAGGAACAGCACGAACAGATAGCCGAGCACGACTTGGTCGTGACCTCGTACTCGCTGCTGCGGCGCGATATCGAGCAATACCTCGCGTTCGAGTTTGCCGCCGTGGTGCTCGACGAGGCCCAGCACATCAAGAACCGCTCCACGCGCAACGCGCTGGCGGCCAAGCAACTGCGGGCCTTCCACCGGCTGGTGCTCACCGGCACGCCGGTCGAGAACGGTGTGTCGGATGTCTGGTCGATCATGGACTTCCTGATGCCCGGCTACCTCGGACGGCACGACCATTTCCGACAGGCCTACGAGCTGCCGATCGCCAAGGGCGGGCCGGACGCCGATCTGGCCCAGCGCAAGCTGCGCCGCAAGTTGCACCCGTTCCTGCTGCGCCGCCTCAAACGTGATGTTGCCAAGGAACTGCCGCCCAAGATCCAGAGTATCTCCACCTGCGAACTCTCCCCCGACCAGCGCCTGGTCTACAAGGAGATCCTCGACCGCTCGCGGCGGAAGATCGCCGACATGGTCAGCACCCAGGGCTTCAACCGCTCGCGCATGGAGATCCTGACCACCCTTCTCAAACTGCGCCAGATCTGCTGCCACCTGGACCTGCTCAAGCTCGACGGCGTCAAGCCGCAGCACCCCTCCGCCAAGCTCGACCTGTTCCTCGAACTGGTGGACGAAGCGATCGACGGCGGCCACCGCATCCTGGTCTTCAGTCAGTTCGTCACGATGCTGCACATCCTGCGCGACCGGCTGGAGGAGCGCGGCATCGCCTACTGCTATCTCGACGGCTCCACCAAGGACCGCATGGAACAGGTGCACCGCTTCAACACCGACCGCGGCGTCCCGATCTTCCTGATCAGCCTCAAGGCCGGCGGCACGGGCCTCAACCTCACCGGTGCCGACATGGTCATCCACTACGACCCCTGGTGGAATCCGGCGGTGGAGGCGCAGGCGACCGACCGGGCCTACCGCATCGGCCAGAAGCGCACGGTCTACAGCGTCAAGCTCATCACCAAGGGCACGGTTGAGGAAAAGGTCGTCGAGATGCAGAAGCGCAAGAGCGACATCATCAACGCCACCGTCGAGTCCGACGAGGCCATGCTGCAAAGCATGAGCTGGGAAGACGTCCAGGAACTGCTCGAACTATAGACCGTCCCACCCCCGCATCTGTAGGAAACCAGAAAGCAGCGCGTCTCTCAAGCCTACAGTGCAAGCATCTGGTTGATGGCGGCGGCGGCGCGGCGGCCTTCGCCCATCGCGAGGATGACGGTGGCGGCACCGAGGACGATATCGCCTCCGGCGTAGACGCGATCCAGCGAGGTCTTGCCGGTTCCGTCCACCACCAGCGTCCCCCACTTGCTAGTCTCCAGCCCCGGTGTGGTCTGGCGGATCAGCGGGTTTGATTCGTTGCCGATGGCCACAATCACGGTGTCGACATCCATCTCGAACTCGCTACCCTTGATCGCGACCGGACGACGACGCCCGGAGGCATCCGGCTCGCCCAGTTCATACTTCAACAGCTCCATGCCGCAGACCCAGCCGCGCTCATCGGCCAGAATCCGCGTCGGGTTCTGAAGCAGGTGGAAACCGACGCCTTCCTCCTTGGCGTGGGCGACCTCCTCCACCCGCGCCGGCATCTCGGCCTCGGTCCGGCGGTAGATCAGGTGGACGTCCTCCGCGCCAAGGCGCACCGCGCAACGGGCGGCGTCCATGGCGACATTGCCACCACCGAGCACGGCCACTTTTCTGGACGGGAAGATCGGCGTCGCCGCCCGGTCATCGTAGCCCTTCATCAGGTTGGCACGCGTCAGGTACTCGTTGGCCGAAAAGACGCCGACCAGATTCTCGCCCTCGATGTTCATGAATTTCGGCAGCCCGGCCCCGGTACCGACGAAGAGTGCATCATACCCGTCCTTCTCCAGCAGGTCGGTCAGTCGGCGTGTGCGCCCGATCACGAAGTCGGTATTGATTTCCACGCCCATTGCGCGCAGCTCGTCGATCTCGCGGTCCACGATCGCCTTGGGCAGCCGGAACTCGGGAATGCCGTAAAGCAGCACGCCGCCGGGACGATGGAAGGCCTCGAACACGGTCACCTCGTGCCCCTCGCGGCGCACGTCCGCCGCCACGGTCACGCTCGCGGGACCGCTGCCGATGATGCCGACCTTCTTGCCTGTCGGAGCCTTTACCGCCGGGGTCTTGAGCAAGCCGTTTTCACGTTCCCAGTCGGCCACAAAGCGTTCCAGTCGGCCAACCGCCACGGCCTTGTCAACCGACTTGAGCGCCTTGCCGACGGTGCAAGGGGCCTGGCACTGGGATTCCTGCGGGCAGACCCGGCCACAGACCGCCGGCAACAGGCTGCTCTCGCGGATGATGCCGATCGCCGCCGCAAAGTCACCATCGGCGATCTGCTGGATAAAGGCGGGAATATCAATCCCGACCGGGCAGCCCGCCACACAAGGCTTGGTCGGACACTGCAGGCAGCGCTCGGCCTCCAGACGCGCCTGCGCCTCGGAATAGCCCAGCGCGACTTCGTTCATATTGCCCCGGCGTACGGCCGGATCCTGCGCCGGCATCTCCTGCGCCGGGATCGCCATGCGCTGCTTGGGCTTTAGCGGTTTCTCAAGTTCGGTCAGCCGCCGGGCGGCTTCCTGGGTCAATTGCTCGGGTGTGGCATGTGTCATTTCAAATCCTCGATTGCTTCTTCCAGATGGCAGCGGTGGTGATCCTCGTCCTCTTTCGATTTGTAGGCCTTGAGGCGGTTCATCATGTTATCGAAATCGACCTTGTGTCCATCGAACTCCGGACCGTCGACGCAGACAAACTTGGTTTCGCCGCCGACCGTCACGCGACAGCCGCCGCACATCCCCGTCCCGTCGACCATGATCGTATTGAGCGAGACCATCGTATGCACCCCGTACGGGCGCGTGGTCTCGGCACAGAACTTCATCATGATCGGCGGGCCGATCGCCACCGCCAGATCGGGCTTCGGCTGCGCCTCGCACAGTTCCTTCAGCGGCACGGTCACCAGCGCCTTGCGCCCGCACGAACCGTCGTCCGTGCAGATGATCAGCTCGTCGGCAATCGCCCGCATCTCCTCCTCGAGAATCAGCAGGTCGCGGTTGCGCGCCCCCATGATGATAATCACCTCGTTGCCCGCCGCCTTCATCGCCTGCGCGATCGGGTGCATCGGCGCGACCCCGATGCCACCGCCAACACAGACCACCCGTCCGAATTTCTCGATGTGGGTGGGCGTCCCCAGCGGGCCTAGCAGATGCTGCACGCTGTCGCCGACCGCTTTCTCCGCCAGCAGGTGCGTGGTGCGACCGACCGCCTGGAAGATGATCGTGATCGAGCCCTCGTCGGGATCCGCATCCGCGATCGTCAGCGGAATGCGTTCGCCGAAATGGCTCTCGATCTGGATGATGACAAACTGACCGGCACGGCGTTCGCGCGCGATCAACGGGGCGGCAATGCGCATCTGGTACACATCGGCCGCCAACTGCTTCTTGAAGAGTATCTTGTTCATAGGGTGAGTATTCTAGCGACCTACACAACATTGGCAAGCAAAGAAGCCGACGATTTAACCGCTATACAGTTGATCTTCTCCCACGGTATCGCCATAATGCCGACGTCATGAACAATCCCCTGATACTGGTAGTAGAGGACGATCAGGCCATCGCCGATGTGATCCTTTTTGTGCTTGAACAGCACGGCTACGCGGTCGCGCACGCCGCCGACGGCAGAGCTGGACTGGAACGGTTCCGACAACACAAGCCCGATCTGGTCGTGCTCGACCTGAACCTGCCGCGACTCTCCGGCCACGGGCTTTTCCGGGAAATGCGCAGTCTCGATCCGGCGATTCCGATCATCATGGTTTCCTGCCTCTCCAGCCATATCGACCGCGTCACCGGCCTGCAGCTGGGGGCTGACGATTATGTCACCAAGCCCTTCAATAATGATGAGCTGGTCGCGCGCGTGAAGAACGTCCTGCGCCGCTGCGGTGGCAACATACCCGCCACCCGCGCGATCTCGCACGGCCCGTTCACGCTTGATCCGCTAGCCAAGGTCTTTTCCTATTTTGGGCAGGGCGTTGATCTGACCCAGCAGGAATTCCAGTTGATGACCGCGCTGGTTGAAAGCCCGCCGCGTACGTTTTCCCGCAACGACCTGATCGCCCGCATGTACAATGAGAGCCACCCGGTTACCGACCGCAGCGTGGATTCATGCATCAAGCGCATCCGTCAGAAACTCCAGGCTGTCCGTCCCGGCATCGACCCGATCCGCACGGTCTACGGCATGGGCTACCAGCTTGGCGAGGTCCGGGAGCGGCCGTCATGAGCATACGCTGGAAAGTCGCGTTGCTGTGCATCATCCTGGCCGTCATGCCCATCGCGTTCCTCAACTCCTACACCGTGCGGGTATTCGATCAGTTCACCCGCAAGATGCTCGAGGAGCAGATGATCGACTACGCGCACGTGATTGCCGAGGACTACCGGCGACAGGTCGCGTCCGGCACCGCCGATCCCGGCTTCACCGCGCGCCTGAAGCACTTTCAGGGCGAGTTCGGCGCGAGACTACAGATCGTGGATGCCGGCGGCATCCTCAAACACGACAGCGCGGCTGACGCGCAGACCGGCAGCGACGAGACTGGGCGACGCGAGGTCCAACGGGCATTGCGGGGGGAATACGGTGCCCGTACCGCGCTGACTGATGATCGCGCGCTGCTGTATTACCACATCGCCCTGCCCATCCGGTCGTCCGATGGCACGCTCATCGGTGCAGCCTGCGTGCAGGCCCATACCGCCGCGATCACCCGCGCGATCCTGGACATCGTGCGGGACTACCGCCTGGCCATGGCCCTCGCACTGGGGATCGCCATGCTGGCCGCCGTGGCGCTGGCGAGCACCTTGACCAAACGGTTGCGAACGCTGACACGGAGCGTCAGGATCTTCGCGCGAGGCGAGAGCCAGCTCGCCATCCGCACCGCCGGCCGCGACGAGATCGGCGAACTGGCGCGGGCCTTCGCCACGGTGGCCGATGAGATTCGCCAGGCCAACACCCGCCAACGCGATCTGCTCGCCTCGACCACCCACCAGCTCAAGACCCCGCTGACGGCAATCAAGGGGGCCGTCCAGATCCTGAAGGGCGACGCCGCCGTAAAGGATCCTGCGGCCCGTGATCGGTTCCTCGGTAATATCGACGTCTCGGCGGACCGCCTGCTGTACATGGTTGAGCAGCTTGCCGTGCTCTCCAATCTGAAAGCCGAGGAGCTGCGCGGCCGGAAGTCGCGCGTGGACTACGTCGCGTTTGTCCGGGACGTGATCGAGCGGCTTTACCCCACCCCGAAGGTACCCATCGCACTCGATCTACCGGGTGATGCGATTACCTTGGCGATCATCTCTGAGCGTATCGAACAGGTGCTGGCCAACCTGCTTGACAATGCCCTGCGCCATACGCCGGCAACAGGCGGCATCACCGTCAGCGTACGCCACACCGTAACCGGCGTCGAAACCGTTGTACAGGATACCGGATCGGGCATCGAGCCTTCCGACCTGCCCCGCGTATTCGAACAGTTCTTCACGACCGAGTCGCACGAGCGCGGTCACGGCAGCGGCCTCGGCCTGGCGATCGCCCAATCGATCATCCAGAACCACGGCGGCACCATACGCACCGAAAGCACACCCGGCAAAGGCAGCACCTTCACCTTCACCCTGCCGCTATAATCACTAGTCAGGCTTTCAATCCGACCATCAAACCGGGCAAGAAAACTAGGGCAAGAAAGCATCTTGACTTCCGACTTTGCATGTGTAAGGTTGTATAAGGTTTTTCAAAAAAAGTTTTAATGAGCTTGGTCTATAAGATTGGTGAGGCGGCGAAAAAACTTGGCGTGACGACCGAGACGCTGCGACGGTGGGATCGGGACGGGAAGTTGAGCGCCAAGAGAAACCCTGTGAATCAATACCGTGTTTATACGGAGAGGCAACTGGGAATGATTGCAAGGGATATGGGCGTCCAATGAGGCACTTGCAGAACCCCTCGTGGTTTCCGCTTGAAGCCGGAAACCACGAGGGGTTCTGCAAGGGAAAATAGCGGATGCTGCGCACGTGAGGGGTTTTGGACAGCCTGATGGGCTGGAATCACCATTTTTGAGCAGGCTACGCCCTTTGCGGTGTTCAGAACCGGGGCTTTTGATGCAGCCGTGGCTGGTCGGTGGTTA
>CAZOXS010000435.1:0-4034 GCA_964583785.1 uncultured Victivallales bacterium | reverse complement strand
CGGGCGCGTCTCCGCGAGTCTCGCTTCGTAAGTTGAAAATTTGCCAGTTTTCGGTTGAAGCAATACTGCGCGTTAACGCAGAAACTATTTTAAAGAATCAATCGTCTATCGGATATCTCCTTCCTCGCCCACTACATGCTGGCGCGGTATATGGGGGCGAGTATCGCACATGACAGCCTATTTTAAGCAAATTCTCAATGGCGAGAAATGGTGCTGAGACGGGGCAACGCCCGGTAAGCGGGAAGCAAGGGAATGCGGCGGGTAGCCTGATTCAGCGATGGCAGCATGTCGGTTTGCGGGCGCGTGGGGCAAGGCTGTACGGCGTAGGCGTGTACAGTCTTGCGGGGCAAATGAAGTTTGCTTCAAAAGCCTTCGGAATCTTGGACGGGCCCTGTCAAAGGCCGTCCAATGTTCCGAAGGGAACCGCCAGGATTCCGGTCGTGAAGGCCGTAGGCCTGAACGGTGCTGTTGTGCGAACACGGCTGCTGCGCGGCAAAACGGTGGGGGTTGCAATAAGGCGTTTGCGGCGGGAATGCGGCGGCGGAAAATCGCGCGCGCAACAAGGGGGGTACGGGGCACAGCCCCGTTCCTTACTTTTGCAGGCGCTCCCCCGCGCGCGAGCCGCGCGCCGATCAAAAGCAACGCGCCCGCCCCTGGGGGCGAAAGGCGCAAGGGGGACTATTGCGGCGGCAGACCGGCTGCGGCAAGCGGGACGCCGGGCCGGGGTTGGGCGACAGGGCCACGGCCAGGGCGGCACGATTGATGCAGACGGTTTGCGGCCGCTACACGACAAGACCGCAGTGAAAAGACGGATGCACCCGCAGTTTACGAGGACGGCATCCGGCTTTTGACTGTGGGCTTTCCTTTTGGGGGCCGATAGGCCGGGGTCTGGAAAAGGGCGGCGGGTGGGCTTCGGTATCCACTGGGTGGCGGGTGGGCAAGGCGGTGCAATCTGGCGGACATTGGCATGTGGCCTCCGGCCACACGATTTGGAGCCGGGCCGTCGGCCCGGCGTGTTGGCTTGTCAGTGACCGGGAAGCGGATGGGCAGGAGCATGGAGAGCGCCTGTCAGAGATGGCGGCAGGTCGAGCGACGTGTCACGGCGGAGCCGACCTGTCCTGCGAAGCCTTGGCGAAGGGGGAAGGCGAAGACGGAAGCTCGACACCACGGAAGCCGCTTCCTTCTTCGCCAAGGCTACGCAGGACAAGTCGCGGCTGACCCGGCAACCAGCCTGCGCCAACGCTTGGCGCGGTGCAGGTGCCGCATGGAAGGCGCGAGAGCGCCGGGACAACTGGAGCGGAGCGGGGGGCCGGGGTAGCAACCGCCGTGACAGCTTTGCTGGCGCGGGGGTTGCGGGTAGGACTACGCCCACCACGCCGGGACGGGGACACATACCGCGAACCGCGTTAGCGGCGAGCGTAAGACCAAGACAACGAGCAGGACGAGGACGGCAGGCTTGCTTTACCGTTTCGCCTCTGCTTTACTCATCGCCCATGACGGAGGTTCGCACGAGCGCAAGGAGTCTCCGCCCATTCGAAGCGCATCGCGGATGGCGTGGCCTTGCTGGGTGATGTCATGGATCTCGGCTTGCCAGAATCGCTCGGAACCCCAGTCCGGCAACAGGCGGGTAAAGCCGCCGTCTTCCTGCTGGCGTCCGCACCATGCCAGATAGTGGATCATGCGCATGAACCGCAAGGGTTCAATCAAGCGCAGTTCATGGCGCGCGAAAGGACGAAACGTCTCGTAGCCTTCCAGCAGGAGCGCCAGCTCGCGACCGGCATCGGCCACGCGCCCCGGTAGGAGCATCCAGAAATCCTGCACGGCGGGACCCTCGGCCATGTCATCGAAATCAATCAACGCCAGGGGCTCCCCCGGACGCCAGAGCATATTGTTCCGATGCAGGTCACCATGGATACGAAGATATTCAATGTCCTCGAAGAGCGGTTCGATCAGATCCAGCACGTCGTCGACGGCGGCTTCAAAACGGTCGTGCAGGTCGGGACGGGCGAGATGCGTGTCGAGGAGATATTGAATGTGTTCCTCCGTCGACGCGTCGGGGCGCATCACGATACGATCGCGCGTCCCATGACGCGAGCCGACGACATGAACGCGCCCGAGCAGGCGGCCCGTCTCGAGCCACTGTTGCGCGTCGGGCTCATCCAGCGCCCGCCCGCCGCGTTTCGGGAAGAGGGAAAAGAAGTTGCCCTTGTGGCTGTGCAACGTCTTGCCGTCGATGCCCGGCAGCGGCGTGATCACGGGCAATTCCCCGGCGGCAAGCTCGGCCAGGAAATCCTGTTCATCCTGGAGCGCAGCGGCGCTCCAGCGGCCGGGACGGTAAAACTTAGCGACGACCCGCTCGCCGGTATCCAGTTCCACCTCGTAGACGCGGTTGATGTAACTGGTCAGGGGGCGGCACAGGCCGGAACAACGCAGGCCCAGTGCCGCCTCGACCCGGTCGAGGACATGGTCCGGCGTCAAGTGCGCAAAGTCGGCTTTCGCGTTGCCGGGGAGTCGTTCGTCCATGCCGCCCCCCTTTACTGACCCGTTTTTTCCGGCGGGCACTTGCGCAGCCAGCGCGAAATATGCGGGGGCTCGGGGGCCGTAAAGCACAGGCGTTCACCGGTATGGGGGTGCGTGATCGTCAGCGACCGGGCATGCAAGGCAAGCAGCTTGTTCGGATCCCCCTTTCTCCCGTACTTGCGATCGCCGAGAATCGGGTGCCCCAGGTCCGCAAGGTGCACCCGGATCTGATGCTTGCGTCCCGACAACAAGGTCACATCCAGAACGCTGAAGTCCCCGGACGTATGCCGAACCCGGTAGGCCGTGCAGGCCAACCGCCCCTTGTCGGCATGCGGCGTCGAGTACACCCGCAGCGCCGTGTTTTCGGCCAGATAGGAGCGGATCTCCCCTTCCGGCTTCTGCAGGTGACCATGCACGACGGCCACATACTGCTTATCCGTCTCCTGCCAGTGATCCTGCAATTGCTGTTTGGCTTCCGGCGTGCGGGCAAACACCAGCACCCCCGAGGTTTCGCGATCCAGGCGATGGACGATAAACACCCGTTCCCTCGATTTCTCTATGCCTTTACGGACATAATCGGTCAGCAGGAAATAGGCCGTGCGGGTACGGACATCGTCGGTCGCGATCGTCAACAACCCCGGCTCCTTGTTGACGACCAGTATATCGCGATCCTCATGCAGAATCGTCAGTCCGGGAATCCGGGCATGACGCCGCTTGCGTTCGGTCTTGAACTTCTTTTTTCTAGGATCCGTTGCCATAATCCGGGGATCATCCCAGAAACCGATACCCATATAAAGCTATTTCCGATTCATGCAGCCAGTCGTCCCCATTCGGCCGGCCAGCGGAACCCGTCCCCGAAACCGTGCAGTTAATTCCGGATGCGGAGATCACACGCCTGTTGAATCATCCGGACCTGAATGCCGACCAGAAAGCGGCCCTTGAACAGTACCAGGC
This sequence comes from uncultured Victivallales bacterium, assembly GCA_964583785.1. Lineage (GTDB taxonomy): Bacteria > Verrucomicrobiota > Kiritimatiellia > UBA8416 > UBA8416 > UBA8416. Next base: position 560 of record CAZOXS010000435.1, on the reverse strand, counting down.
CGCCAAAGACAAGCATCGCCAATTTATGGAGGAAAGCTCGGCAATGATCGCCAGAATGGATACCTTGACCGGCAGTGAGCGGCAAGCGCTATTGAACAACCTGCGTCTGCGCAAGGAGGAAGAGCAGCCGCTGAAGCGTGAGTTGGAAGCAAGCCAGCAGGCACTATCAGCAGCGTTCCCGGAACTTTAGATCAGCCCGCTCAGTGGTCGCAGGCATTCTGGCCGGAGGTGAGTGAGCCCGCCAGATAGGCGGTCACCAGTGCGTCCGGTGTGTCAGCGGGCGCGCCGACGACAACCGCGATGCCCTGCTCGGCGAACAAGGCCTGCGCGCGCTGTCCCATGCCGCCAGCGATGATCACTGTGGCTCCCTGCTCATTCAGCCAGCGCGGCAGCACGCCCGGTTCGTGAGCCGGCGGATCCAGTTTGGTTGTGCCCTTGATCGTCTTCGACGACGCATCCACGTCCACCAGCGCGAACTGCCCGCAGTGCCCGAAATGCATGCATAATTTCCCATCCGCCAACGGTATTGCGATTCTCATGATCTGATCTCCTTTTTTGTT
>CAZOXS010000434.1:0-4019 GCA_964583785.1 uncultured Victivallales bacterium | reverse complement strand
CGACTGGAAGACGCTCTTTTATATTTGATCCTTGAGAAGGAACCGTCCGGTGGGGCTGGCGCGTTCTGCGAGGCCGCCATTGCTGGCGGGGTCGATGTGATCCATCTCGGGCGCGGGATGGTGGGCGCGGCGGCCGCAGTGCGCGAGGTCTGCTGCCGCAACGATGCGCTGTTTATCGTCTCCGATGATCCCGCGGTTGCCGTCGCGAACAAGGCCGATGGCACGCATATCAGCGATGCCTCGGAACCGGTCGGCCAGTATCGCGCGATCATGGGTGATCAGGGGCTCGTAGGCGTGTCCACCCACAGTCGTAATGACGCCCTGCTGGCATTGGAAATGGGGGTGGATTATCTGCTGCACTGGGAGGGCGCGGCTTGCGGGGCTGCCTTTGCGACGCTGCCCGGAGCGGCCGGCAATGCGCTCTTCGCGGCGGGACTGGCGGGGCTCGACGATGCCCGTGCGGTGGTGGACTCGGGAATCTACCGGCTCTGTATCGATGCCGCCGCGCTCGAAGGCGATGATGTGACCGCCCGCGCCGCCGCCTACTCGCGGATTCTGGGACGGTCGATTAAAAAAATGAAGGAATAAATATGCAGGATGTGGAACTGGTTGTGGTAGGGTCGCTCGGTCTGGATACAATCGAGACGAAGTTCGATCGGCAGGAGAATGTGCTGGGCGGATCAGTCAGCTATGCCTGTGCGGCGGCCTCGTTCTTCGCGAAGACCGGCATGGTCGGGGTGGCCGGCACGGATTTCCCGGATGATTACATGGAGTGCTTTCGTCATTTCGGTGTTGATCTCGAAGGTCTGCAACTGCAGGAAGGCAGCACCTTCCGCTGGAGCGGGGTTTACGAGGACGATATGATCAACCGTCGCACGCTTTCGACCTGCCTGAATGTATTTGCCGATTTCATGCCGGAACTGCCCGAGCGCTATCAGACCGCGCCCTACGTGCTGCTGGGCAACATCTCGCCCGAACTTCAGTTGCATGTGCTCTCGCAGGTCACCGCGCCGAAATTCGTACTGGCTGATACGATGGACCTGTGGATCAACATTGCCGATGAGCCGCTACAGGAAGTCATCCGCCGGGTCAACATGCTGGCGCTGAACGATGGCGAGGCGCGGTTACTGACGCAGGAGCAGAACCTCAAGGGGTGTGCCCGCCGTATTCTCGATATGGGACCGGATTATGTGGTCATCAAGAAGGGCGAGCACGGGGCACTGCTGGCCTCGCGCAGCGGCTTCTATCTGATCCCGGCTTTTCCTGTAGATGACGTAGTCGACCCGACCGGAGCAGGGGATGCCTTTGCCGGTGCCTTCATGGGCTACTTATCGCAACAAGCTCGCATTGACGATAAGACCGTTTGCGATGCCCTTCTGGTCGGCAGCGTCGTCGCTTCGTTCAATGTCGAGGCCTTCAGTCTCAATCGGCTCGAATTGCTCGATAAGCAGGCAATCAACGCCCGCCTGGCCGAACTAAAAAAAATGATCCGGATCGGGTGATCTCAGGGAGAGGTCTATGTGTGCGTGTGTGGGGTTGTGTGTTTGTGAGGAGGGGCGTTGCAAGGTATCTCCCCACACACTCACCCCCCCACATACCCACAAACATTCTCGAAGTTATCGGTAAGGAAAAAGGAACAACAAGATGCGTGTTGAAAAATGGATGTCGGTTGTAATGATGGTTTCGGTGTGCAGCGTCTTGGTGCAGGCGGGCGACTGGCCGCAGTTTTGCGGACCGGATCGTGATGGCAAGGCGGCGGAAGGCCCATGCTTGTTGAAGACCTGGCCCGCGACAGGTCCGCGGCTGCTCTGGGCGTATGAGCAGCTCAGCACAGGCTACGCCTCGGTGGCGGTCGCCGATGGACGCATCTACACCACAGGGCTCGAGAACGAGGACGGGATGCTATATGCGTTCGATCTGGGAGGCAAGCTGCTCTGGAAGGTTGCCTACGGTCCGGATTGGAGTAAAAGCTACAAAGGCTCACGCACGACCCCCACGTTTCAGAAGGGCAAGCTGTATCTGATGAGCGCCTTCGGCAAAGCCGTCTGTCTCGACGCTGCAACGGGCCGTGAAATCTGGTCGGTCGACACGATGGCCACGTTCGTGGCGCGTAATCTTTCGTGGGGAATTACGGAGTCCCCGCTCGTGCTGGCGGATAAGGTGATTTACACGCCCGACGGGCCGGAAGCGGGCGTCGTGGCACTCGATCCCGCGACCGGCAAGACGATCTGGGGTTGCCGGGGGATCAATGATCTGTCCGGCTACTGTTCGCCCATCCTGGTCAATCGGGGTGGGCACGATATCATCGCGCAGCTTACCGGCACCGCCTTTATCGGCATCGAGGCCAGCAGCGGCAAATTATTGTGGAACCAGAAGCGCGCCACACAGCCGGCGCACAAGATCCAGGCGGTCTCGCCGGTGTATGCGGATGGCAAGTTCTATGTGACCACCGGCTACGGCGACGAGCGCGGCGAGATGTACAGCCTGAGTGCCGACGGGGCGCAGGTCACCACCCAGTGGCGCGATGCCGAGCTGGACAGCCAGGTCGGTGGTGTGGTGTTGCTCGACGGGTTTATCTACGGGGCGTCCGACCGCAACAACAAGGGTTCCTGGATTTACATGACGCTGGCGACTGGCGAGGTTGTGGCCAAGACCCCGTCCGTGGGGAAGGGCTCTGTGATCTATGCCGACGGCATGCTCTTCGGTCTTGGCGAGAAGGGCGAGGCCGGACTGATTGTGCCCGATCCGGCGAACTTCCGCATGGTCAGCTCCTTCAAGCTGCCGGACGGCGGCGACGGCCCCTTCCGGGCGCACCCGGCCATTGCCGACGGCCGCCTCTACATCCGCCACGACACCGCCTCTTCGTCTACGATATCAGGATGCCGTGAAGCATGAAATTTCCGGGAACCAGGCAACCTTGGATCGCACCGTACGAGAAGCATGTGTTCGAGGTGGCGGGCAGGCCGGTGACGGTTGTCTACCCGGAACATCCCATCGCGGGCAACCACTGGGCATGGAAGGGCGAGTTCCTGGATGCCTTTCCCGCGCTGGAACTCGCGCTGCTCAAGCGCGGGTTCCACATTGCCTACATGGATTATCCTGACCGCTTCGGCTCACCGGATGCCGTTGAGAAATGGAATGTGTTCTATTCATATCTCGTGGGCGAATGCGGTTTCGCGCAGCGTCCGGCCCTGATCGGGCTGAGCCGGGGAGGCTTGTACTGCTACCAGTGGGCCATTGCCAATCCCGGGCGCGTGGCGTGCCTTTACGGCGATGCCCCGGTCTGCGACATGCGCAGTTGGCCGGGAGGTAAGGGCAAAGGCACTGGCAGCCCGCGCGAATGGGCGAAAGTGTTCATCGTCTTCGGTTTCTCATCGGAGGCCGAGGCGATGGCCTATACCGGCAACCCGGTCGATAACCTGGCGACGCTTGCCGCGCACCGAATCCCGATCCTGCATGTGTATGGCGACGCGGATGAAGTCGTGCCGTGGGAGGAGAACTCGGGTGTTGTGGCCGAGCGCTACAAGCAGATGGGGGGCAGCATGGAACTGATCGCGAAGCCAGGGTGCCGGCACCATCCCCACGGCCTCCCGGACCCGCACCCCGTTGTCGACTTCATCATGCAGCACACCGTTCAGTTCTGAAACGCACACGCCGGGCCACCGTTATTGACGCCAAACCGCGAAAAAACCATTTCACACACAAGAGAGGCTCTTGCAAAACCCCTCGCTGTGCCCGCTTGAAGCCGGGCACAGCGAGGGGTTTTGTAAAGTATAATGCTTCAGCTCCGAATTACCGGAACGTCTGACCTATGCTCCCCGCCCTTGTTTCCTAAAGGCCGTACCATGCCGCCGCAAAACCCGATGCGCGGGATACTCGCTCGGATGCCTGTGATTTCCAATCGAGGCACTTGCAGAACCCCTCGTGGTTTCCGCTTGAAGCCGGAAACCACGAGGGGTTCTGCAAGGGAAAATGGCGGATGCTGCGCACGTGAGGGGTTTTGGACAGCCTGATGGGCT
>CAZOXS010000433.1:0-3273 GCA_964583785.1 uncultured Victivallales bacterium | reverse complement strand
ATATTGCCCGTGCCGTGCAGACGATCACCTACCGTTCGGGCGGTGTCGGTTATACCCGCCAGTATTTTACCAGTTACCCGGCGCAATGCCTGGTTCTGCAGTTTACGGCGGATCGTCCCGGGACGTTATCCGGCACCGCCTGGCTGGGCAATTGTCACGATATCCCGACCACGGCGGAGGAATCGACCCTGATCATGCGCGGGGATACCGGCTCGCTCTCGTACTGGCGCCGGCTGCTCGCTGAACCCAAACGCCTGATCGCCGACCGCGCCTATGCCTCCGGCCGGAATATCGATCTGGATTTCGAGGCCCGTGTACGCCTGCTGCACCAGGGTGGGACCTGCACGGTCGTGAACAACACCCTTGTCTTCAAGGATTGCGACAGCGTCACCTTCCTCCTGGCCGCGGACACCAGCTATGTTGCGGATCGGGCCAAAGGCTGGTGCGGAGAGCATCCGCACGAGCGGGTCTGCCGCTGCCTGGATGCCGCCGCGAAGCGTTCTTGTGAGGAGCTGCTCGTCGAGCACGTCGCCGATTTCCAGTCGCTCTTCGGGCGGATGCAACTCTCGCTCGGTGAGACCGCGGCGGATATCGAGCGGCAGACCACGGAAGCGCGGCTCCAGGGTTACGCGGAACGGTTCAAGGCTGGCCAGCCGGTTGTGGATCGCGGGCTGGAAGTGCTGCTCTATCAGTATGCGCGCTACCTGATGATCAGCAGCTCGCGTCCCGGGCACGGCGCGCTGCCCGCGAACCTGCAGGGCATCTGGCTGATCAACAAGCACCCGGCCTGGCGCTGCGATTTCCATACCGACATCAACATCCAGATGAACTACTGGTTTGTCGAGGGCGCCAACCTCTCGGATTGCTTCGAGCCGCTGGCCCGCTGGATCGACTCGATCCGCGAGGTCCGCAAGGCGGAGACGCAGCGGGTTCTGGGGGTGCAGCGTGGTTGGCTGACGCGCTCCGAAAATGGCATTTTTGGCGGTTCGACCTGGCACATCCAGAAGGGCGACAGCGCCTGGCTCTGCCAGAACCTGTGGGATCACTACACCTTCACTCGTGACAAGGCCTATCTCTTGCGCTACGCCTACCCCGTGATGAAGGAGATCAGCGAGTTCTGGATCGACCACCTGGTGGACGGATCCGGTGGCCGACTGGTTGCCCCGAAGGGCCGCTCGCCCGAGCACGGTCCGGTCGGCGTCGATGGCGTGACCTACGACCAGCAGCTCTGTGCCGAGCTTTTCGACAACACCCTAGCGGCAGCCGCCGAGCTGGGCGTCGATGAGGATTTGCGTTCGGAACTGGCGGACAAGCGCACACGGCTGCTTGGGCCGCAGATTGGCCACTGGGGGCAGTTCCAGGAGTGGCTGGAGGATATCGACGATCCGGCGGATGACCATCGCCATATCAACCATCTGATCGGGGTCTATCCCGGCAGCCAGGTCGATCCGGCCCGCACACCGGAACTGGCGGCAGCAGCGAAAATCAGTTTAGAGGCCCGGCGTGACCATGGCCAGGGGCATCCGGGCTGGAGCCGCGTCTGGAAGGCCTGCATGTTCGCCCGCCTGCGGGACGGGGAGTCGGCTTACGGGCAGTTGTCGGAGACTCTGGCCAAGCACATCTACAAGAACCTCTGGGCGGTGCATCCCCCCTTCCAGATCGATGCCAATTTCGGCTTTGCGGCGGCCGTGAACGAGATGCTGGTGCAGTCGAATGCGGAATGCGGAATGGGGGGGGACGTTCCGCATTCGGTCCGCCTGTTGCCGGCCTTGCCCGCGGCCTGGCCGGATGGGGAGGTCAAGGGCATGCGCGTGCGCGGCGGCTACGCGCTGGACATGGCCTGGAAAGCCGGCAAGCTCGTGAGCGCCTCCCTGGTCGGCCTTGCGAATGCGGCCTCCTCCTGCGAGGTGCGCTATGAGGAAACGCGGCGAGTGGTGGCTGTGCGGGCAGGGGAGCGGGTGCCCCTGTTCTAGAGATTCGGGGCACGAGTGCCCCTGCTGAGCTAGTGGGAAGGGTGCGGGTATGGGGAATGTGCGGGTGCGCGGGCATGATTACCGGGGCAGGGGCTATTACTTCATCACCTTCGGCACGCATAACCGCCGTCCGTGGCTTTCGCGGGTTGCCAGCGGCCAAATCGTGCTGGAACCGGCAGGCGAACTGCTCATGCAGGCGTGGCTCCGGATTGCCGAGGAGGACCCGGCCTATGAGCTGGGCGTGACGGCGGTCATGCCGGATCATTTCCACGGGCTGGCGATTGCCCGCCAATCGCCGAAGTACGTGATAGGCACCCACGTTTCCCGCGTTGAAGGCCGTGTACTGCATGCGATGCGGAAGCAACTCGGCGACCCAACCTTGAAAATGTGGGACGAGGGCTTTTATGATTTTCTTTCCCTTGATCCGAGGATGCGGCGGGCTTTCGAGAACTACATCCGCGACAATCCCGTGCGCTGGCAGCTTCGCCGGGATAATCCGCAATGGTTCAGGAAGCAGTATGCCTTGTGTCATCCGCGCCTTCCGGAGTCGCGCGTCTGGACCGCCTATGGCGATGCGACGCTGCTGGATCATCCGTGCCTGGTGCCTGTTGTGGTGTCAACCCGGATCAGCGAGGCGGAACGGGCTTCGCAGATCGCCAATATCCTGGAACAGGTGAGGCAGGGTGGCATTCCGGTCGTCGGCTTCATCTCGCCCGGTGAGCGGGTGGTGGCGGCGGAAGTCGCCAAGCTGCCGCGTGCCCGTATCATTAAGCTTGAACCGTGGGGGCTGAAACGCTACAAGCCCAGCGGTAATACAGCCACCCGCTGGCTTGCCAGCGGGCGGGCACTGGTGCTCAGTGGCTTCCCGGATGACGAGCCACAGGAATGCAGGCGGCAGAACTGCCTGCGGAACAACGAGTGGGTTAGGCGGATTGCGGGGAGATTCGGGGCGCGAGCGCCCCTGCTGAGGGAGATTCGGGGCGCGAGCGCCCCTGCTGAACTAGATTCGGGGCGCGAGCGCCCCTGCTGAACTAAAGGGAGAGAAAATGGCTGAGAAAGGTTATGGGGCGGGGGAGACGGCGTGGTTTGTGCAGGATCGTTTCGGGATGTTCATCCACTGGGGGCTGTATGCCCAGGGGGCACGGCACGAGTGGCTCAAGAACAAGGAGCGCATCACAACAGAGAATTACCAGAAGTACTTCGACACGTTCCACCCGGATCTGTACGATCCGAAGGAATGGGCACGGCTGGCCAAGGCGGCCGGGATGAAGTACTTCGTCATCACCACCAAGCACCACGA
>CAZOXS010000432.1:0-13093 GCA_964583785.1 uncultured Victivallales bacterium | reverse complement strand
CGACGCCGTCAGGGCCGAGGCATGGGCCGGGCGCGCCAGTTCCGGTGCAAGCACGGCGCGCGCGGCCGCCGCATGGGCAGGGTCATCGCCGAAAATATCGATCGCCCGGCTCAGGGTGCGCAGCACCCGCGAATGCCGCACCGACTTGCGCGGCTGCGTGACCAGCAAGCCCGCCAGCACGATCAGGTCGAGCCGCAAATGCCAGAGATCATCGTCCACGACAGCCAGCCGCATACGGTTGACCGTGCCCGTGAAACGACCGTAGCGATCCGCCTGCCCGAGGGCTGGATCCGCCACACGATTGATGCCGAATAACCCGTTGCAAGCCGCCTCGACCCAGAGGTCAACCACCTCCCCGCCCTTGGCGGGCGCGAACAGGCTGACCACATCGCGACTGTAGGTGGCATCGAAGACCGATCCGTTGGTGATGCCCTGGATCATTTCGCCCTTGCGGTCGAACACCAGCCCCTCGCCATTGAAGCAGAGCGAGGCGGCGACATGCCGCCCCTTCCAGGCCTTCGGTACACGCGCGGTCAGATGGAACCAGGCGCTCTCCCAGGTCTTTCCCCATGTCTCGCCCTCTTTCACTGGACGGTAGTCGCCCTCAAGCCGGTTCGCGAAAGGCACCGGTTGCGGGCAGTGGCGACAGGTGGCCTCCAGCAGGATGTTCTCCCGCATGATCAGGCCCCCGATACGCTTGATGAACTTCTGGATACGCGCTTCAAACAACTCGATTTCCTTATCGTGCATGATTCCATCCCGGGGTTAGACTGAAGAAGGGAAACTGAAGACGAAAGACTATAGACATACGAGAATAGAATCAACACTATCCGAACGTCCGGAAAACGGAGCGATGGTCTCAATGTGGCCGGAGCTTCCAGCTCCGTGCCCACGATCATCCGAAGCAAGAGGCTTCGGCCACAACAACCCAACTGTTAATCAGATCATAGGACTGTTTTAGGGATTCAAGGGACTTCTGCATCGCCACCCACATCAGGTAGCTAAGGACCAGGATCACGATTGTCCATATGATCTTCCAGGTTCTTGTTGTCCTGGGGTGCCACCAGATCAGAGGAAGCGCAAGGGGGCCCACGCAACAGAACGCAATCACAATGAAAGACGTGCGGAAGTAGAACGGGGCCTTGTTGCCGCCCGTTGATTGTGGAACGTATCCCTCAAGAAACTCGCCGCAATGCTTGCATTTAATGGCTTCATCCTGGATATCTTCCGCACAGAATGGACACTTTTTCATAGCTTGTCTTTCGCTCCAATTTTTACGGCCTTGGGCCGGCGGCGACCAGCGCCTTGCCGGCCTCGGTGTCGGTGTAGGCCGCGAAATTCTCGACGAATTTACCGCCCAGCAGCCGGGCCTGCCTGTCATAGGCCGCCTTGTCCTTCCAGAGGTTCCTGGGGTTGAACAGGCTCGAGTCGATGCCGGCGACGGCCTTGGGAATTGACAGCCCGAAGATCGGCAGCGTCTCGAACTCAGCCTTGTCCAGTGAACCGTCGAGGATGGCGTTAATGATGGCCCTCGTCGGCTTGATGCCGATGCGCTCGCCCACGCCGTAGGGGCCGCCAATCCAGCCGGTATTGATGAGCCACGCGGTTGAACCGTGCGCCTGCATTTTCCTGGCCAGTTCAGCGGCGTAGCGGGTGGGGTGCAGAAGGAGGAACGGTGCGCCGAATGCGGCCGAGAAGGTCGGCTGCGGTTCAAGGACACCGACTTCGGTGCCGGCGACCTTGGCGGTGTAGCCCGACAGGAAGTAGTACATGGCCTGCTCGCGGCTCAGTCTGGCAACGGGCGGCAGAACGCCGAACGCGTCGGCAGAGAGGAAGATGACATTCCCGGGATGTCCGCCCTTGGAGACGGGCTTGACGATGTTGGCGATGTGGTTGATCGGGTAGGAAACGCGGGTGTTTTCGCCCTTGGTCCCGTCGGCGAAGTCGACCTCGCCGGTCTTGCTGTCGTAGACGACGTTCTCGAGCAGCGCGTTGCGCTTGATGGCGCCGTAGATCTCCGGTTCCTTTGTCTTGTCCAGGTTGATGCACTTGGCGTAGCAGCCGCCCTCGAAGTTGAAGACGCCGTTGTTGTCCCAGCCGTGCTCGTCGTCGCCGATCAACTTACGCTTGGGATCGGTGGACAGGGTCGTCTTGCCGGTGCCCGAGAGCCCGAAGAATATAGCGGTGTCGCCCTTCTCGCCCATGTTGGCGGAGCAGTGCATGGCGGCTATGCCTTTGAGGGGTAAGTAGTAGTTCATGATCGAGAAGAAGCCCTTCTTGACTTCCCCGCCGTACCAGGTGCCGCCGATCACGCAGAGCTTTTCCTTGAGGTTGAAGGCGACGTAGACCTCGGAGTTGAGCTTGTGCTCCTTCCAGGCGGGGTCGGTGGTCTTGCAGGCGTGGATGGTCACGAAATCGGGCTTGAAATTCTCCAGCTCATCGGCAGAGGGGCGGACAAACATATTCTTCACGAAGTGCGCGAACCAGGCCACCTCGGTGATGATGCGTATGGCGATCCGGGTATCGGGGTTGGCACCGCAGAAGGCGTCCTGGACGTAGATTTTCTTTCCGGAAAGCTGCCTGGTGGAGTTCTTGTACAGGTCTGCCCAGACAGCCTCGGAGATCGGCTTGTTGTCAGACCCCTTGCGGCCCGGTCCGGCCCACCAGATGTTGTCCCGGTTCAGCGGCTCGTCAACGATGTATTTGTCCTTGGGCGAGCGTCCGGTAAACTTACCGGTATCGACGGTGACCGCCCCCAGGTTCGTGACGAAGGCCTTGTCATACCCGGTCAGGTTCGGGTCTGTTTCATGTTCAAACAGTTCTTCGAAGCTGAGGTTATGATAACAAGCCGCCACATCCATGATTCCATAGCCGGACAGATCGATTTTTTTCATTTTGTGTATCCTTTTTGTTTTTTGTTAAATCTGCACGTTCGTGCGGCGGATGAGTTCCTCGCGGATTCGACGACGGGCGAAGCGCAGGTCCAGCACCCCGGCCGCCTGGCCGGATTCACCATCTGTAATCACGGGCAGGGCTTCCAGTTGCATGCGGTTCATGTCTTCGAGCACGTCTGGCAATCCGGCCTGCAAGGTCGTCTTCTCGTCAACCGCTTCCATGATGTCACTGGCGACCAGCCATTGCCAGTTGTCCGAATCCCCAAGCAGAACCTTCAGCGATTCGAACGTCAATACCCCGACGATTTTATCGTCGCTTGATGTCACGGGGAAGACGAGCGCGTCAGAGTCGGTAAAGAGCCGCAACACGACGGACAGTGGAAGATCCTCGGGGATGGCCTTCACCTCGGGGTTGATCACGTCGGCCACGGTCAGATCGGCCACAACGTCCTCCTCGGTGATGTTGCGGTCAATCTCGCCTGCCAGCCGGACCGCCAGCTTGGCGCAGGGGGGGCCGATCAATTGCACGATCAGGGTGGTGGCGGTCACCGTGAAGATGATCATATCGCCCATGGACATGCCCGCTGTAATCTGGATGTGCTGCAAATGCTGCGAGGCGACAATCGATAGGCCGACGGCAACGCCGCCCTGGGCAAAAAGCGAGAGTCCCATATAGCGGCAGACCGGGGCTTCCGCTTTCGAGAGCCGTCCGCCCCAGAAGGAGCCCGCCCACTTGCCCAGGCTGCGCATCACGACATAGGTGCCCACCAGAATCCATATCCAGCCTGGCATGTTGCGAATACCGAGTCGTGCCCCGACCAGGACAAAAAAGAGAATGTAGATGGGGGCCGAGAAGGTACGGATGATCTCGAATAGCTCCTTGCTGCGGCGCGGCGCAATATTGGTCAAGAGAATACCGATCGACATCGTCGCCAGAATCACATCCATTTCCAGGACCACGGCGGCACTGATGGTTAGCAGGATCACCCCGAGTGCCAGTCCCAGCCGCTGCTTCTTGGGCAGGAAGCGCAGGATCAGGTTCAGTCCGAAGCCGGCACTGGCACCGAGCAGGACCGAGCCGAACAACGCGACCGCGACCTTGAGTATTTCGCCTTTGAAATCGGCCCCCCCGGAGGTGAGCATCTGGGCGGTGCTGGTGCCAAGAGCGTAAAGGGTCATGGCCAACGCATCATCGAGTGCGACGATGGCGACAATGGCTGTTGTCAGCACGCCCGCTGTGCGATATTCCCACAGGACGTCAATGGTCGATGCCGGGTCCGTGGCCGACGCGATGGCACCGAATATCATGCCGGCCGCGAGTGCCAGTTGCCAGTTGTGACTGACGGCATGCACAATCAAGCCGGTTGTGCCGCCGACCAGCAGGAAGGCGGCCAGGCCTTCCCCCATCAGGATGGCCGTGAATTGCTTGCCGTATTTCCTGAAGATACTGCCGTGCAACTCGCCGCCGACCAGGAAGCCGATCAGGCCGAGGGCGAACAGGTTGAAAGGCCGCAGGGCGAGAATATCCGCCTGCTGCACGATCCGGAAGCCGCTTTCGCCGATCAGGACACCGATTACGATATAGCCAACCACCTGGGGAATGCGGAGTTTCTGGAATCCCCATGCCCCGAGTACGCCTCCGAGTACGCACAAACCGATAATGGTTAACAGGCCCATCTGATCAGCTCCCTTCGCCGATGAAGAGACGATATGCCGCCAACGGGGACAGTGCCGTCACGAGAGTCTGCCGTACGGCGTTGTCCTTCAGACGGGTGCTGATGCAGGAAAGTGCCCGGATATATTGCGTGTGTTGCGTACCGCCCGCCGCCACCATGCAGACAATCGAGACGGGCGCATCATCAAGAGACTGGTAATCCGCAATCGGCGCAAGGGCGATTCCAAGTGCCATTACCAGATCGGTGACCGATGGCAGTCGCACATGCGGCACTCCCACGCCGAATCCGATCCCCGTGCTCATCAGCGATTCACGCCGGAAAATCGCCTCTTCCAGTTCGCCGGGATTCATGATCAGCGGTGAAGTTGCCAACACCCCGCAAAGCTGGCGGAGGGCATCCTGTTTTGCCGTGCTGTCGAGAAACAACACCCGATCAGCGGACAGGATGGATGCTAAGTTGATGGCGGATGTTGACGACGATGATGGTGCGGTTTTCACAACCGGATTGCGGTTGACGCAGGCTTCGACATCGGTTCGCTTGAAGCGCCAACTGCCTTCGAACCTGCCGCCCGGCAGCAGTCCTTTTTGAACCCAGTCGGCCACGGCCCGTTCCGAAGTCCGTAAATAGTCGGCAACTTCATCGATCGTCATGATGTCATGTCTTGGCTCACTCATATTGCTCCTTTGCGTCAGGGGGACTTTACCGCTTTGCCGCTGTCGTGGTGCTGGGATCGGCGTCGGGTGGCAGGCGGCGGATTAGCCGCAGCAGGCCGTCGAGAATCGTGAGCGGGTGTGGCGGGCAGCCGGGGATATAGAGATCGACCGGGATCCCGTGCAGGCCGTCGTTGCATTCCGGCTGGCCGCGGAACAGGCCGCCCGAGATCGCGCAGGCCCCCGTCACAATCACGATTTTCGGCGCGGGAATCGCGTCATACGTGTCTTTCAGCGCCGACGCCATATTGCGGGTCACCGGTCCGGTCACGAGCATCCCGTCGGCATGGCGCGGCGAGGCGACGAACTGGATGCCGAAGCGCCCGAGATCCCAGGCCAGTGTCCCGAGTACGTTGACGTCGGCCTCGCAGGCGTTGCAGCCACCGGCACTGACCTGCCGCAGTTTCAGCGAGCGGCCGAGGAGGCGGTGCAACTCGCCCGACATCCCGCATGCCAGCGGCAGTTGACGTTCCTGGCTGACGATCAGATCGTCACGCTTATCCGTGGACAGGCGGTAGTCCTTATCCCGGAAGATGGCACCGGACGGACAGGCCGCCTCGCAGGCCCCGCAGAAGATACAGCGCCCGAGATCGGTCAGGATTAATGGGCTGCCGGGAATCCGTTCCAGCGCCTGCACCGGACAGGCCTGGATGCAGGCATCACAATCCTTGCGGCAGCGGTCCGACTGCACCAGCGGCATTCCATGGAACCGGTCCGGCACCGGCGGGGGTGGTGCTAGCGGATACTTCATCGTGCGGTATTTCTGGAACCAGCGGGCCTTTAGTGCCTTGATCATAAGAACATCCTTTCGCGAAAGCGGCTACAGATCATGACCGCAGTAGGAGAGATTGAAACTTTTGTTGCAGAGCGGGAAATCGGAAATCTGCTGGTTGCGCAGTGCATAGGCCAGCAGGGGCCAGTTGTGGAAGGACGGATCGGTGATCTTGTGGCGGCAGACCTTGCCGGCGGCATCGGTCAGGGCCACATGGGTGATCTGTCCGCGCCAGCCTTCCACCATCGCCACGGCCAGGTGGTTCGGTTTCAGCGCACCGGGTGCACTCATCAAGGGGCCATCAGGCAGGTCCGCGGCCGCTTCCTTGATAAAGCGGACCGAATGCTGGATCTCGAGCCAGCGGACATAGGCCCTGGCAAACACATCCCCCGTCTCGCAGGTCATCATCGGGATCTGCGCGAACCGGAAGAGGCCGGACGGGTGGTTGCAGCGGATATCCTGCCGCTGGCCCGAGGCTCTGGCGGCGGGCCCGACTGCCCCCAGGGCTGCGGCAACTGCGGCCGGGACCGTGCCGGTGTGTTCAAACCGGGCCAGTACGGACGGGGTGTCGAACAGCAGCTCCACCGCATTTTGGACATCGTTGAACCCCTGCTCGAGTGCCGCCAGCAGTTTTCTCGAACGGGCATACTCCAGATCGCAGAGTACGCCGCCCGGACGCACAGCCGCCCGGCCGAAGCGGTTGCCGCAGAACAGGGCGGTCATGTTGAGGAAATCGCCGCGGATGCGTCCGTTGAACGAGGCGGTCGGCAGAAAGGCGACATCGCCGGAGAGGGCGCCGAGATCGCCGACATGGTTGGCCAGCCGTTCGAGTTCAAGCAGCATCGCGCGGATCGCCTGTGCCCGAAAAGGCGGTTCCTGGCCTGACAGGGCTTCCCGAGTCTGGCAGTAAGCCGTGGCATGGCCGATCGAGGTGTCGCCGGCGATGGTCTCGGCCAGGTGGACGGCGCGCGGGTTTCCGTCCCCGCCAAGTGCCGCCTCGATGCCGCGGTGCTGGTAGCCGAGGGCGATTTCGAGGTGGAAGACCTCCTCGCCGTGGCACTGGAAGCGGAAGTGCCCGGGTTCGATAATGCCCGCATGCACGGGGCCGACGGCCACTTCGTGGATGTCGTCGCCTTCCACCCGGTAGAAATCACCGGTTCCTGCCGGGACGGACCCATCCGGGTAGCGCACCGGTTTGAGCCACGGATGCCCTGCCGGAGTCAGGCCGAATTGCTCGGCGATCTCGCGTTCAAACAGGTGGAGCTGGCTGTGTGCCGGTGTCATGGATGGAAACGTTGCGCCTTCAGGCCGTGTGGAGAGGATGCCGAGCTGGCTGTCGGCATCGTCCGCCAGCACCATCGTCAGTTCCGCGCCGCCGTCCGCTCCGGTAGCATTCCCGAAATAGGAGACGACACGCAGGCCGGCATTCAGTGCGCGACCGGCGATGCGCTGGAAGCTTGCCATATCGTGTTTCGGAATCTGATCGCGCGGTACCGCGCACACATTGCGGGTCATCAGCATCTCATTGCTCATGGGTGAACCTCCAGAAAATCAACGGCGTTGGTCAAGAGCGTATGCAACGGTTTCGGGATATGCACGCCAAGCATCAGCACCAGGATGATCAGCAGCAGCGGCGGGGCGACCGTCAGAATGCCTTCGCGGTAGCGCGTGCGCGGCGCGTCCGGCGGCACCGTCCCCTGAACCACCTGTAGCACGGTTGCCCCCATACCGATAAAGATAATCAGCAGGAACAGCAGGAACAGACCGCTGACCCAGAGGTGCCCGGAAAGGAAGGCGGCATTGAGAATGGAAAATTCGCTGATGAACGGCCCGAAGGGCGGGGAACCGGTAATGGCCAGGAACCCGGCGGTAAACAAGGCCGCCGAGACGGGGAGCCGGCGCAAAGCCCCCTGCACCGTGCTCGTGCTGGTGCTGCCGTAGGAACGGTGGATATTGGCAGCCGAAAGGAAGAGCACGCCTTTGGTCAAGCCATTGTTGAACAGATGCAGCAGCGTGCCGAATAGTGCCGGTGCACCGAGGCCGAGACCGAGAATCAGAATGCCCATATGTTCGACGCTGGAGTAGGCCAGCATGCGCTTGTAATCCTGCTGGCCGACCATGAACACGCCGGCTGTGGCCATGGATAGCAACCCCATGAAAAGCAACATCGGGGAAATGAAGGCGGCCTCGCCGGCAGCGGTGCAGACCTGCCAGACCCGCAGGATGCAGAGGAACGCGCAACTGGTCACGCAACCTGCCAGCAGCGTGCCGATCGCTCCGGGTGCCTCGCCATACGCATCCGGTTTCCAGGTATGCATCGGGGCCAGTCCCATTTTGGTCCCGTAGCCGATCAGCATCAGGACAAACGCGGAATGCAGCCAGGGTTTTGAGAGTTGCGGCGCATGGTGCAGCAGTTCACTCAGGGCCAGCGACGGCTCCAGCCCGGCGTGGAGCGAGGAATACGCCAGAAACAGGGTGCCGAGCAAGGCCAGCGCAATCCCGACGAACCCGATCAGCAGGTATTTCCAAGTGGCCTCGATGGAACGCGGCGTCTTGTTGAAATAAATCAGCGGGGCGGTGCTCAGGGCGGTTGTCTCGATGGCCACCCACATGATCCCCATATGTTGCGCCCAGGTGACCAGCGTCATGGATCCCAGCAGGCAGAGCAGGCAGGTGACGAAGATTCGATTATCCCGTTCCTGCCGGTAACGCAGATAGCCGGCGAGATAAACGGCCGTGACCAGGAACAGCAGGCTGATCAGCAGCAGCACGAGCAGCCCGGCCGCATCCAGGCCGAACCACTCGGAGTGATAGCGGTTTTTGTTCCGGAAAACCGTGTGCAGCGTCAAGGCACAGTGGATCAGGCCGGCGAGCGGCAGTGTCCACGGTCGCCAGCGGTTGGAGGGCATCGCCAGGGCCAGCAGCGCCAGCAGGAAGGGAATCGTGATGAGTGCCAGTGTCATGATTTATTCCTTTAACGACGTCATCAGCCGTGTGTCCAGTGATGAAAACGTCTTATTGATGTGATTGACCATGATGCAGATGACAAAAATGGCGACGAACAGATCGAGCATGACGCCCAGTTCGACCACCAGCGGCATGGCCTCTACCAGCAGCAGGCCGAAGATGTAGATGCCATTCTCCAGCACCAGGTAGCCCATGATCTGGGTAATGGCCTTGGCGCGCATGGTCAGCAGGATGAAGCCGGTGAATATCGTGGCCAGCGAGGCCGACACCAGCAGCGGTGTCGTGTGCTCGCCGGCCAGCGGCAGCGAGGAGGCGAACAGCAGTGCGAAGCCGGTGGCCAGCGCCCCCAGCAGCATGGAGGGGAGGAACCCGATCAGGGGCTCGATCTCGCGTTTGATATGCACATCGCGAATCGCGCGCAGCAACATCGCGGGAATGACAAGGCCCTTGAGAAGGACGGCAACGGTAGAGGCCATCCCCGCCGTGAGCGTGATGGACTCCTCAACCAGAAGCGGCATCACCCCCAGCAGGATGCCCTGCAACGAGACGATCTTGATTACCGTGACCATACGGCTGGTGCCCAGAGCGAACAGGTTCAGTGCCAGCACCACCACCAGTAGCGAATTCAGGGATGTATTCATGATGCCCTCATTAGAAGTACGAAACCGAAACCACAGAGCAGGATGGCGGCAATCAGCAGATGCGGGACATGCCGCATCTGCAGGCGGGCCATGATGGATTCCACCACGCCGATCACCACGGAAACGCCCAGTATTTCAACGACAAACAACGCCCAGTCCGACAACGCCGAACCGGTCTGGAAGGGAAAAACGATGTGCAGTAGCACCGCACTCAGCACGAACAGCTTGAGTGCCGCCCCGTAGAGAATCATGCCCAGCAGCGGGCCGCTGTGATCCAGCACCATCACCTCGTGAATCATGGTCAGCTCCAGATGCGTATTGGGGTCATCCACCGGGACCCGGCAGGTCTCGGCGAGCATGATGATAAACACGCCGAGCGCGACCAGCACCAGGGAGGCGGCCGAGGACGGGTTGCCGACCGTCATCGGGGCGTGCAGCATGGTTGTCAGTTCCAGCGAGCCGGACAGTTTGGCCAGAACCAGCATCGCGAAGAAAAGCGCCGGTTCCGAGAGACAGGCGAAGGTCACCTCGCGCGCCGCCCCCATACCCTCGAACGGGGAGCCGGTATCCAGCGCGGCCGCTGTCGTGAAGAAGCGTCCGAGCCCCAACAGGTAGGCGAACAGGATCATGTCGCCGGCAAAGGAAATCGGTGCCCGGAAGGGCCCGAGCGGAACCAGCAGACCGGCGGCCAGGATTGTCGTCAGCGTGATCACCGGGGCGGCCGTGAAGATCCAGGTCGTGACCCGGCTGATGACCATATCCTTGCGTGCCAGCTTGAACAGGTCGTAGTAAAGCTGCAGCAGCGGTGGTCCGCGGCGCCCCGCGAAAAGGGCCTTGGTCTTGTTGATCACGCCCGGCAGCAGCGGCGGCAGGGTCAACAGCAGGACAATGTGGATAATGAAGGTTGTCATCGTATCATTTCCTTTCTATGGGCAGGGCTCCGTTATCGGCCGATGGCAAAATGATTCCAGCAAAGCAGGAACAGGATCATAAACAGGATGTAAAGCAGGTAGAACTCGGTGCGGCCTTGCTGGATCAGGCGCAGTTTGGTCATCTGTCGCCCGATGTGTCGGAAGACCGGCAGGGCCAGGCGCGTCAGGACGGGATCATGCACCTCCATGGAGAAGGCTTCCGGCGAGGGGAAAAGCGCGGTGGTGTCCGGCCTGCGGGTCAGTGGTCGCAGTGCCCAGGCAAACAATTTCACCAGCATTTCGGCGAACGATGTGGCGGTGTACTGCATACGCGGTTGCGCTCTGGCATAGCCGCAGCCCCAGGTGCCGACCGGCAATGCGGCCGGCTGACGGCGGATACGCGCGCGGAGCATGCCGATAGCCGCCGCGCTGACGAGCACCAGGAGCAGCGAGGCGATGCCGATCCGGTGGATCGGGGCCAGCGACAATAGCGGCAGTTCGCCCGGCAGCAGCGGACCGGTCAATGCCGTGGCGGCACGCCGTATCAGCGGCAACCCCACTTGCGGCAGGATGCCAAGAACCACGCAGGCGGCGGCAAGCAGCAGCATGGGATAGCGCATGAGCGGGTGGGGATCGTGCCGGCCTTCAGGGGGTATCGCGTGTCGCGCAACCCCGAGGAAGACGGAGCTGTGAATCTTCACGAAGCAGGCCAGCGCGAGCGCACCGATCAGCGCGAGGGCGATAGCCCCGATCGCGGCGGCCGGAACGGCGACTCCACCGGCAGGGGCCAGGCTCCGGAAAAACCCCATGTAGAGCATCCATTCGCCCGCAAAACCGTTGAGCGGCGGCAATCCGCAAATGGCCACTGCACCAAGGATGAAAAGCCCGGCGGTCTGGGGCATGGATGCGGCCAGCCCCCCCATCCGGTTCATATCCCGCGTGTGGGTGGCATGGATGATGGCGCCCGTATTGAGAAACAGGAGCGACTTGAAAAGGCTGTGGTTCCAGACGTGCAGCAGGGCCCCGCCGAACCCCAGCAGCACGAGGTCGTTGCGGTGCAGTGTCCGCCCGATCAGCGCCAGTCCGAGTCCCATGATGATGATGCCGATATTCTCGATACTGCTGTATGCCAGCAGCCGCTTGATGTCGTTCTGCCCGATGGCGAAAGCAATACCGAGAATACCGGTGATCGCTCCAAGACTCAGCAACACGCCGCCGTTCCACAATTCCGGTGCCGGCAGCAGACTGAAGATACGGATCATGCCGTAAATGCCCATCTTGAGCATGACGCCCGACATGACCGCCGATACATGGCTGGGTGCATTGGCATGCGCACCCGGCAGCCAGAGGTGCATGGGCATGATGCCGGCCTTGAACCCGAACCCGACCAATGCGAGCACAAACAGGACACCAGCCATGCCGGAGGACAGGGATCCTGCATCCAGCACGGCCAGAGCCGAATCGCCCGAGACGCTTCGCAACAGCGCGAACAGGGCCAGCAGGCAGACGGTGCCGGCATGGGTCGCCACCAGGTAGATCCAGCCCGCCCGCCGGACCTCCGGCTTCTCGTTCTCGGTGGTGGCCAGGAAAAAGGCGGAAAGTGCCATCACCTCCCACGAAATCATGAACAGGACGGAATCGCGGGCGATGACCACCATCACCATGGATCCGGCCAGCAGCCCGTAGAAGAGACTCAGCCCGCGTCCGTTTTCAGGGTGCTGCGCCTGTTTCCAGTAGTCGAGTCCGTAGATCGCGCCGAGAGCCGGTACCGTTAGGACGGGAATCAGGAATACGGCACTTAATGCGTCCACTTCGATCGCGAACGATCCCCACGGGAGCTGCCAGGGGAGCGATAGTATGCCGCTTGATCCGGCGACGATTGCCACCGCCAGTCCGGCAAGCCCCGTCAGGCTGCCCGCGATCAGCAGGGCGGCAGCCAACCGTTGCGCGGTCCGGGACCGGCGCTGGCCGAGCACGGCCGGCAGGCCGCTTGCCATCATCAGGCAGGCGGCGATCAAGATTACCCATACCCCGTTCATTCTGAATACTCCTGCTTATCTCGGTTCATGCAAGGCCTGCTTTCGGTGGTGTGCTAGCGAGTGAACATCGCCTTGAAAATGGCTTTTGTCGGTAATGTCCAGGTCAGCATCGCGAGCACCATGATCGCGATGTAAAGGATGTAGATATTAACGAGCCCACGCTGTAATGGACGGGCATGGCTGAATAACCGTTTCATCAGGTGCACGGCCGGTAGCAGCAGCCGGTCAAGCACGGGCTCGTCCTGATGGAGTTCCAGTGCGGTCGTTCCGGGAAACAGCGAATGGA
Organism: uncultured Victivallales bacterium; assembly: GCA_964583785.1. Taxonomy (GTDB): domain Bacteria; phylum Verrucomicrobiota; class Kiritimatiellia; order UBA8416; family UBA8416; genus UBA8416. The sequence goes on along the minus strand of CAZOXS010000432.1, from coordinate 197 downwards.
TCGGCGGCGCATGCAGGCGCGGTGAAAGCACCACACGAAAAAGCCCCGTCAGGATTTGCGCGAATGACGAGGCCGTGTACTGCATCCGCGACGATGGTCGCGAATACCCGCAGGACCAGGTGCCGATGTTCGCGGCCCCGCCGCGGCGGATGCGCCGAGCGAGCAGGATGGTGAGCAGGATGGTGACACCCGCCAGG
>CAZOXS010000431.1:0-3700 GCA_964583785.1 uncultured Victivallales bacterium | reverse complement strand
GGTTTTGCAAGAGCCTCATTCATCTTTTGAACACGTCCCGGTTAATCGGCGTGGCGCAATAGAGGCAAGCCGCTCGACTGCTCTTGTTTTTACGTCCGCACGTCGGGCACTGGATGGGCCCCTGCTTCTCGACCTTCCCGTCTAGTTTACCATCGCGCAAGTCAATCTCGGAAATGCGGCTGATAAGGTCTTCATCGGTGTAGCCGTGTTGCTCTTTCAGGATTGCCCAGAGTGCCTCATTGATCATCAGAAGGCGGTCAAGGTCAAACTGCATAGCCTCTAATCGACTTCGAGTGTCATCCGCGACGTGGGCGGCTCGATGACCTGCTAATTCGCCTTTTTCCCGGCTGGCATTGTGTAGCGCCCATCCCAAAAATAGTCCGTCAAGCATTGCGTTTTCCCTTGGTGAAGGCGCAGAATAATAATGTCTGGTGTATAGCCGCCTACCCTTTTGCTAGGGCGACCTCTTTACCGCTTAAATTCCAGCGGCAAGATGATTTTGCTGTTGTTGCGGTCGTAGTGCTCGATGAGGGATTTGACGAGCAGGCGGGCGATGTTTGACGGGGTTAGTCCCATTTCGTCGCTGACGCGATAAAGGTTCTCCCGTTGCTCTTTCTCCAGACGTACTGGCAATGATGTTTCTTTATTCATGCGGGAATAGAAGCAGATTCGGTGACGCGGAGCAAGCATTATGCAAGGGGCCTGCGATTCAGACAGTGGGGAGGGGGCAGCGCGGATCCATGGTGGTTTCGCCTCCTCGTGGTGGCCGTTCACATTCCGGCAGCGGTGATGCACTGTTTTTTTCCTGTATGGCCCCGTGATTGATCGCAAGCGGGCAGAGCCTGACGAGCGTGCAGGGTGGTTACGTAAAAATGGGTGGCCGGGGGACAGTCTTTACGGGGACGCCCCCGTGGTGGCTGCCACGCGCGCACTGGATCGCTTGTGCCTGATCAGCTCGCGCAGTTTTACCCTTGCGGATTCAGGGACATCAAGGAACCATGTCGGTGTACTCAAGCTTGTCAAAGACAGCATAGTAGTGCCCGGTGTAAACGATGACCGCGTCGTAGACTGGCGTCAGCTCTTCCATCAGGCGGCTCTTGCTGGCCTTCTTCAACGCCTTGCGTGCTTGCTTAAGGATCTGCAATAGCGAGTAGGTCAACGCGATGAATACGATCTGATTGACGACACGATCGAAGCACGGCGAGGTGAGCTCGGCCAGGTCCCAGAAGCACTTCAAGTGGCGGTGGCGTTTTTCGATATGTACATTCAGGTTCTCGGCCTGGGCATCGGCGATGCGCTCATTGACAGAACGCTTGCCGCGACAGCGGCAGGCGCAGGACAGGAACCGAACACCCTGCGCATCAAGCATACGGGCGATGATGACATGGCCGTTGAGGTAGTACGTGGCACAGAACGGCAGAAAGGCTCCAATGCGCATGGCGTGCCCTCGTGCAGGTTGACGATGGCCGTCGCTTGCCCGCGTTTGAGATCGTACTTCAGGATCGACCGCAGGGTCGTCTTGACATGTGCCGGATCAAGGATGTAGCCCAGTCCGCAGACATGCGCCATATACTGGCCGACAAGCTGGTCGATCAGGCAGCCTTTGCCGAGCTGTAGGATGGCGTCATCGCCGCCCAGTTTCCAATCGCGGTAGATCTTCATGATGCAGCCCATCTGCCCGTCGGCAGCGGCGAGGAAACCATTATCCGCGGCATTCAGCGCCAGCGGCAGCTTAGTGCGGAACCGCATGGCCCCCTCGTCATTGGTCCCGTGCAGGAACTCCACCTCGCGCATACTGCGGCTGAGGTCGGCAAACAGGAAGGCCGTAGTCTGCTCGTAGTTCCAGACATGCGTGCAGGTCCCTGCACACGAGCCTTCGTCATCGTGAATCCCCTCCCAGCCGAAGAAATGGCCATCGGGCGTCTGGAAACAGGTCTGCGTGCGCAGGGTACTGCTGTTGAAAAGCGCGGCCTCCTTGACGGCCTCGGGTAGGGGCGAATCGCAGAATGCCTGCACAAAAGCCAGCGTCCGGCCAGCAAGGCGGTCCCAGTTCGCCAGCATATAGTCGGACGCCGCCAGCGAGGAGGCAAAGCGCCCGGCATAATGGTTGCCGACGACTTCCGCCGCAGCGCCTCGCCTTCATAGCTCTTCAGGCTTGGCCAGGATGCATCACTATTGGGCGTTGGATGTTGGATGCTGCATAAGGCTTTGTTGCATCTACTTCAAGAACAGCTCGATCGTCGGGATCTCAATGTTCGGTTTCACCACGGGCAGCCGCAGGGTCAGATCGCTGGTTATCAACTTTTCGCCCAGATTGTTATGCACGTCGACCTGCGGTTGCTCACGCATGAGCACCTCGCTGGCGTCATGCAGGAACTGCGCGTACTTCACGCGGCCGGCCATTCCCGGCAAATGCACCGCGCTGAAGGGCCAGGCGAACAGGTGCAGGTACAGGCGGTTGGTTTCCGGGTTATAGGTATAGCGGCAGTCGACCGGTGCCTCCATCCCCGCAGGGGCGGCCCCGCAACCGTAGATGGAGCGGCTGTTGTAATGCATCCACTGGCCAATGCCCTCCAGGCAGGCTTTGGCACGGTAGTCGATCTCGCCGCGGCCGGTCGGCCCGACGTTCATGAGCATGTTGCCGCCCTTGCTGACGCTATCGATCAGCATACGCAGGATCTGATCAACCGTTTTCCAGGTCTTCTCGTCGCGGTGGTAGCCCCACGAGCCGGAAAGCGTCTGGCAAGCCTCCCAGACGGCCGGTGTGCCGTCCGGATTCTTCACCCCTTCCTTCGGCTGGTACTGTTCCGGGGTGATGAAATCGCCGCAGCCCTCGAGATCCAGCCGGTTATCAACCATGATGCCGGGCTGGAGTTCGCGGATCATCTTGATCAGTTTTTCCGACTCCCAGTCGTCCTTGCCCTTGCCATCCGGCCCCGGATACGAGAAGTCGAACCACAGGATATCGATCTTGCCGAAACCGGTCAGCAGCTCGCGCACCTGGTTGCGCATGTACTCGGCATAAACCTTGACGTTGCGGTCCTTGGTCGCCTCACGAAAGGCTTGGTCATCGCGCTGCGGATGGTGCTTGTCAACCGGGAACTCCGGATGATGCCAGTCGATCAACGAATAATAGAAGCCGACCTTGAGCCCCTCGGCACGGAAGGCATCGACCATGTCGCGCAGCAGATCGCGGCCGATGCTGGTTTTGGTGACTTTGTAATCCGTGTAGGCGGAGTCCCAGAGACAGAAGCCCTCATGGTGCTTGGCGGTGATGACGAAATACTTCATCCCGGCCTGGCGCGCGAGCCGTGCCCATTCCTTCGGGTCGTAGAGATCCGGGTGGAATGTGTCGAAGTATTTCTGATAGTTCTCGGTGGTGATTTTCTCCCTGTTCTTGAGCCATTCATGCCGTGCCCCCTGGGCATACAGGCCCCAGTGGATGAACATGCCGAAGCGATCCTGCACAAACCACGCCGTATCACCCGCCCCATAAGGTTTCTCTGCCATTTCCCCACTCCTTTCTAGTTCAGCAGGGGCGCTTGCACCCCGAATCGCTCACCCACGGCAATTTCTCTGACACACTCGTTGTTCTGCAGGAAATTCTGCCGACGGAATTCCTGCGGTTCGTCATCCGGAAAGCCACTTAACACCAGCGCCCGCCCGCCGGCCAGCCAGCGGGTGTCTGTATTACCGCTGG
>CAZOXS010000430.1:0-4801 GCA_964583785.1 uncultured Victivallales bacterium | reverse complement strand
CGTTCCGGTAGTTCAGAGCTGAAGAATTATATTTTGCAAAACCCCTTGCTGCGCCCGGCTTCAAGCGGGCGCAGCAAGGGGTTTTGCAAGAGCCTCTAAAAACAAATGATTGGAAATCACAGGCATCCGAGCTAGTATCCCGCGCATCGGGTTTTGCGGCGGCATGGTACGGCCTTTAGGAAACAAGGGCGGGGGGGGTTGCAAGAGCCTCAATTATTGTTTCACATGTTCAGCAAAAAAGGAGTCGTCATGGCCAAGGTTGTCATCATCGGTGGGGGGAGTCTGGGATTCGCGGGGGGATTGACACGGGATATTCTCTCGTATGAGGCGACGCGGGATGCGCAGTTTGCCTTCGTGGATGTCGATCCTGTGCGTCTGGATCTCGGCGTGCAGTACGCCCAGCGCATCATTAACGAGGGCAAGTACACGGGCGCGAGCGTGACGGGCACGCTGAATCGCCGCGAGGCACTGGAGGGGGCCGACTACATCATCATCAGTATCCTGGTTGGCGGGTACGCGGCGATCGAGAAGGAGATCGATATCCCGATGAAGTACGGCATCAACCAGTGTATCGGGGATACGTTGACGCCGGGCGGGATCATGCGCTGCCTGCGGACGCTGCCGGAACTGATTGCAATTGGCAAGGATATCGAGGCGATCTGCCCGCAGGCGACGGTGCTCAATTATACGAATCCGATGTCGATGCTGTCGTGGGGATTCCAGGATGCCTGTCCGGATATCCAGTATGTGGGGCTTTGCCACAGTGTGCAGGGCACCCGCGGGGAATGGGCCAATCGGCTCGGGTTGGGGGAACAGCGTTTCCGGATCAACTACGTATGTGCCGGCATCAATCACCAGGCGTGGTTCTTGAAATATGAACTCGATGGCGAGGATCTGTTGCCGCGCATCCGTGAGCTGGCGCTCGACCCGAAAATCTGGGCGGGCGATTCGACCCGCATGGAGTACGTGAAGCATCTGGGGTATCCGGTCACGGAATCCAGCGGGCATGTCAGCGAGTACAACTGGTGGTTCCGCAAGAACGACGAGACGATTGCGCGCTATTGCGATGCCGAGGGGGCCAAGTGGAATGGGCGTCCCGGCTTTATCAAGGAACTGTATGACCGCCCTGACTGGCAGGATCGCATGCGCAAACGTGTCAGCGATCCTGAACCCCTGAAGCTGGAGCGTGGCATGGAATACGGCTCACGGATTATCAATGCGATCGAGACGGGAGAAACGGAGCTGATCCACGGTAACGTCAAGAACCGCAGGCTGATTTCGAATTTGCCTGCCGAGGCGATTGTGGAGGTGCCGATCCATGTCGACAGGAATGGCCTGCAACCCATGCGGATTGGTGAGCTGCCGCCGCATCTGGCGGCCCTCAACCGGGCCCAGATATCTGTCCAGGAACTGGCGGTGCGGGCCGTGCAGGAAGGCGACCCTGAACGCGTCTTCCAGGCCATGGCCATGGATCCGCTTTGCGCGATGTCGTGCACACTCGACCAGATCCGCGTCATGACCCGCGAGCTGCTCGCGGCCCACCGTGAGTATATCCCGGTCCTGGATGGCAAGACCCTCGCGGAAAAACCGCTGATGTACAAGGTTTCCACCGCCGAGAAAGAGGAGCACGTCGACCCCGGTCAAGCGGATCTGTGAGTGTGCGGGTGAGGCTCTTGCAAAACCCCTCGCTGTGACCGGCTTCAAGCGGGCACAGCGAGGGGTTTTGCAAGTGCCTCAAACATATGAACGGCCTCGGCCGGCATCCGGGGACGGCCATCGGCCAGTGATAAATCCGCGATTTGAATCGCGCGCTCCTCGATGGCACGACAAGGGATATCTCTCGTCCGGCTTTCGAAAAACTTGCGGTCGGCCAGACGAAGGCTCTTCTTCTGCCGGGCATGCAAGTCCAGATCGGCCGTGATCGCCGTGATGATTTCCGGGGCAAATCGAGCCAATGACGAGCCCTTCAAACTCAGCTTTCTCGAGAACACGCTGACCTCCAACCCCGTGCTGCACGAGCTGGCGGCTGGGCACCGCAAGGATGTCTACGGGGTGATCCGCATGGCGGAGAGCGGTTCGCAGACGGAATCGAGTTGGAATGGCGCTACGGCAACGAGGAACTTTCCGAGATGCTGTCCGTGATCTACTCCGAATACGAGAACGAAGCCCAGACCCTGACCACCGGGGCCGAGACCTGGGAGAACCTGGCCGCCATCCTGCAGGATACGCGCCAGGCCGATCTACTCGAAATGCGCTACCAGCGGCTATCGGAAACCTGCCGCAAATGACGCGAGGAATTCCTGATCCCGCTCAAGAAGTAGTGCAACGACGAGCCCACGCAAAAGTCCATCACGGTAAGCCACCTCGACCCCGTCCTCACGGAGCTCGACGCCTTTCTCGACATGGGGCCTAGTCCCTGCTGAAAAGGATCTCCATCGTGACGCCGATCATGGGATTGAGATCATAGTCATCCGCCTGCGGGAATTCCACGGCCGACATCAGTTCCACGAACAGCCAGTCGCGGTGGACACGCTGCCGGTAGACCGCGCCGAGGGCATAATTGGCTTCACGCGAGTGGGGCGTCTCCGGCCAGGTTGCCGACGTGTAGAAGCGGTAGGCCCGTCGTTTTCTGAGTTCGTAGGCGCCATCGTCAAGGTCTGCCCGAATGTCATGCCGTCGCGCAGCTACTCCCAGGTCATGCGGCTGGAACTGCGGAAATACCATTCACCCACGGGGCGGGTGAGGCGCAGGTCGGTTGTCAGGCACCTGCCGTCATCGGTCAGCCAGTAGATGGTTTCCGAGAGACGCGTCTCCCAGCAGCCAATCGGCAGGGCCAGGCGCCAGCGGCCACGTCCGAACAGTTGGTAGGGGCTTCCCGTGCGGATGCCAAGGTCCGCGCTGATCCGGGATTTGCGGTCTTGCGAGAGGATGTAGCGGAGGGCGGGGCGCGTCTCCCGTCCGGCGTCAATGATCGCCTGCTCGTTCTCCGGTTCGTCGACCTCCAGTCCGTCGTCCAGCACGAGTTGCAACCGCTCTTTCAGGCGTGGCATGACCATCCGCAACCGTAGATCGCTGACCAGGGACGTTCCTTGTTTGCCATCGTGTCGCAGGCCGATTCCCAGCAGCAGGCTCGACTGGCGGTTGTCCTCCACCACCCGGTCATCGCCGAAAAAGCGATCCAGCCGGTCGATCGCCTCGGCCAGCCGCTCGGAATAATGCAGGTGGCGGGCATCCCCGTGCACGGGATCCCCCCAGGCGGGACAGTCGTGACGCTGATGGCTCGGTCGTTATCGCGTTGATGGGCGCGCACAACTCGCCGTCGTCGCCTGTGGCGGATAGCGCCCCCGCCAGCAGTAACCCGGCGATAAGGACCGCCCTGCAAGATGAAATCACCATCGCTCATCACTTTCCGGTACGTATCTGTGGCGGCGGTTATGTCTCCGCCGTGTAACGTCTGAGCATACGCCAGACGGTGGTGCGGTCGAGGCCGAGGCGGCGGGCGGCTTCGGTCTGGTTTCCCTGGCATTCCGCCAGCGAGTCGATCAGTTTCTGGCGGGTCACGCGCTGTCGGCGCAAGGGCCAGGGCGGCGGCGGGGCGGCATCGGCGCGTGCGCATTCGCGCTGCCGCTCGCGGGTGGAACGGATCTCGCCAGGCAGATCCTCCAGGGTTATGCAGTCGCCCTGGCAGGTCACGAAGGCATGCTCGACGGCGTTCTCAAGTTGCCGGACGTTGCCCGGCCAGCAGTAATCCATTAGGACGTGCAACGCATCCGGCGCGAGCTGCCGGATGGCCTTGCCCGTGCGGTGGTTGAGCTGCGCGATAAAGGCCTCGCACAAGGGCAGGATGTCGGCCTTGTGCGCGCGCAATGCCGGCAGCGCGATCGCGTAGACCCGGATCCGGTAGTAGAAGTCCTCGCGGAAAAGCCCTTGATCGACCCGCTCGCGCAGGTTGCGGTGCGTGGCGGCGATGAAGCGCACGTTGGCCTTGCGCGTGACGGCATCGCCCACGCGTTCGTATTCATGTTCCTGAAGCACGCGCAGCAGCTTGAGCTGGATCAGCGGACTGATATCCCCGATCTCATCCAGGAACAGGGTGCCGCCTTCGGCCGCCTCGATCCGCCCCGGTGAGTTCTTGACCGCACCGGTAAACGCGCCTTTCACATGCCCGAACAATTCGCTTTCCAGCAGGTTCTCGGACAGCGCGGAGCAGTTGACCCGCACCAGCGGTTTGTTGCGACGCGCGCTCAGGTTGTGCAGGGCCTCGGCGGCTAGTTCCTTGCCGGTGCCGGTCTCGCCGGTGATCAGCACGGTGACGTCCGTTTGTGCGGCCAGGCGAATACGGTGGTAGACCGCCTGCATCGCCGGATCGGTGCCGATCAGGCGACCGGGCGGCTGCTTGTCGGCTGCGGGCGGCACGACGCAGGCCAGTTGCGCCTCAAGCCGTCGCAGGGGCCGCAGATCCTCTAATACCAGCAGGATACCGACGGCCTGACCGTCCGGTCCGGCCAGGACGCGACCGTATTTGCGGATGGTTACCGCCTCGCCATGCCGGGGTTGCAGGGTGCATTCGATCTCGCGGATCCGTTCCGGATCCGGACGGCCCGCTGTCAGGCAGTGGCGCTCCTGCTCGAGTAGTTCGCCTGACTCCGCATCGCGGAACTCCAGCAAGGTGTACGGTTTGCCGAGCACATCTGGCTGACGATATCCCGTCAACCGCTCCATGGCCTTGTTCCAGCGCCGGATGCGGCATCCCCCGTCCAGCACGATCAGACCGTCGGGAATCGTGTCGATCACCAGATCC
>CAZOXS010000429.1:0-4044 GCA_964583785.1 uncultured Victivallales bacterium | reverse complement strand
ACCCTCGCCATCCGTCCGAAATGGTCGTTGGTTCCGAAAATATTGCCTGAACTCTGAACCCCTGAACCCTGAACACTTACAACGCTTGGAATTGGCGATACGCCATGCTATATTATCGACTCATTTACTCAAACAATTTGCCATTAAGGAGCTAAACCTCCAGAAATGCGTTCTTGCTAAAAGGTGACGCTGTCTGCTTGAATACCCCGTGAACGGTTACCCGAATCCGTTAATGTCAGTAGTGTGTTTCATTTTAATCTCCGCGTGTACGCTATTCATACAATACGGGTGTCATGGAGTCAAGTGTCATTTTAGGAATGATTCGACATTATGCCGTTGTTGCGATAAAAATCAGTTTCGTGTGATTTCAGTGGTGGGTGGAGGGATCCTATGATTACATTCTTACGGGGTGCGCTGGTAGAGAAGCAGCCGACGCGGGTTGTGGTGGATGTCGGCGGGGTTGGCTACGATGTGGCGATTCCCTTGAGCAGTTACGACCGCCTGCCCGCGACCGGTCATGAGGTTCGCCTCCTGACGGTCTTTCATGTGCGGGAGGACGCCCAGCTTTTGTTCGGCTTTATGACCGAGGCCGAGCGGTCCTTGTTCGGCCAGCTCACGACCATCACGGGGATCGGTCCCAAGTTGGCGCTAAGCGCGTTGAGCGGGCTTTCGGTCCGGGATCTGAAAGCGGCGGTGGTGGAGGGGGACGTCAAGCGTCTAAGTTCGATTTCGGGGGTTGGCAAGAAGATGGCCGAGCGGATCGTGGTGGAGCTGCGGCACAAGCTCTCGGCGGCGGAATCGCTGGAGGCGGTGGCCGGTGGGGACGCGCAGGCGGCCGGCAGCGGGGCCTTGCGCGATGCGCTGCTGGCGCTGGTGGCGCTGGGCTACAAGCAGGAAGACGCACGCAAGATGGTGATGCGCGTGCAGCAGGACAATCCCGATGTGAACGATGTGGAGCGGATCATCAAGATCGCGCTGGCGAAGTAGCAGGCTCACCGTCCGCTTGCAGCGCAGAAGCCCCGCTCGCGGCGCGAGCGGGCTACCGTGATAGGATGATTTAAAGAAGAGGACTATTATGGCTAGAGCGGTTGAAAATCTGAATGACCGGGATCAGGATTTCGAGCTGAAACTGCGTCCGACAAGGTTTGCCGATTTCGCGGGGCAGCCGCGGGTGCTGGAACGGTTGGAATTGGCCGTGCTGGCCGCCCGCCAGCGGGGGGATGTGCTCGATCATGTGTTGCTCTCCGGCCCGCCCGGGCTTGGCAAGACCACGCTGGCGTATATCCTGGCCGAGGAGATGGGCAGCAACGTGCGGGTGACCTCCGGCCCCGTGATCGACAAGGCCGGGGACCTGGCCGGATTGCTGACCAGTCTTGAACGGGGCGATATCCTCTTTATCGACGAGATCCACCGCATGCAGAAGACCGTCGAGGAGTATCTCTACTCTGCGATGGAGGATTTTGTGCTCGATATCATGATCGATCAGGGCCCCAATGCACGTTCCGTGCGCCTGGATATCCCGCATTTCACGCTGGTCGGGGCCACCACGCGGCGGGGGTTGATCTCGGCACCGCTGCGGTCCCGTTTCGGACTGAACAACCGGCTCGACTACTACGACACCGCGACGCTGGTCAAGATCGTCAAGCGCTCGGCGCTGATCCTTGATGTGGACATCGACGAGAGCGGGGCCGATGAGGTCGCCAGCCGGGCGCGCGGCACACCGCGGATCGCGAACAACCTGCTGCGGCGCGTGCGCGATTACGCCCAGGTGCGGGCCAACAACTTCATCGATCGGCATGTGGCTGACAAGGCGCTGGAAATGCTCGAGATCGACAAGCACGGTCTGGACGACATGGATAAGCGCATTCTGGAGACGATCATCCACAAGTTTGCCGGTGGCCCCGTCGGGCTCAGCAACATTGCCGTCTCGGTCGGGGAGGAACCGGATACAATCGAGGAGGTCTACGAGCCGTACCTGATCCAGGAAGGCTACATGGCGCGCACGCCCAAGGGGCGCGTCGTGACCGCGCTCTGCTACCAGCGTTTCGGCATGCAGCCGCTGCCCGGCCGTCCGGGCGGTCAGCCGGAACTGGAGCTGTGAGTCTGGAGAAGACCGCAGACTGCAGACCACAGACCTTTTAATCTCTCCATGGCGACCACTGCGTGGTCGTCATCAGGCTGCCGAGCCAGGCTCCAGAAGCTCGCGGAGTGGCATTTCGGTCTGGCTGCGATCCGCCAGGTTCTTGATGCGGATCGTGCCGCTTTCGAGATCGTCGGGGCCTAGGTAGATGCCTTGCCGGGCACCGCTGCCGCCAGCCCGTGCAAAAAAGGTTTTCGGCTTTTCCGGCGACAGGGCCAGATGCACGGTTTTGCCCTGCTGCCGCAAGGCAGTCGCGATCTTGACAGCGGTGATGTGCTGTTCCGGCTGCATGAAGCCGATAACGAGATCCTGCGGGATCTCGCCATCCGTTGTCGCCAGCCCCTTGTCGGCCAGCAATTCGGCGATCACGACATCGCCGAATCCCAGCCCGACTCCCGCCATATCGGCACCACCAATGCTGGCCAGCAGTTTTCCGTAGCGGCCGCCGCCGAAGATCGCACGCAGGCTCGAATCCGTATCGAACGCCTCGAACACGATCCCCGTGTAGTAGGATAGGCCGCGAATCACGCCAATATTGAAGACCACCAGATCGGCGATGCCGTAGGCGGCGAGCACATCGCGGAAAGTGTCGATCTCGGCCAGTGCCGCCGACCGATCACCCAGAAGCGCGTGCGCTTCATCGATCGTGCTGACTTCAAGCAGTTTGAAAACGGCGGGGATCAGATCGGGCGATATCCCTTCATTGCGCATCAGCGATTCGAGATCCTCGTCGTTGATCTTGCCTCGCTTGTCGAGTGCCAGAAACGTGGCGGCGTGATGCTCAGGCGTGATTCCAAGCCTGGAAAGCAGTTCGGCCAGCAGTTCCCTCGAACTGAAATGTACGCGATAATGGCGGGCATCAAGGCCAAGGGAACGCATCGCGTTGGCAGCCGTCGCGATGACCTCGGCTTCTGCCGCCACCGTCGGTTCCCCGATGATGTCAAGGTTCCATTGGTAGTGTTCGCGCTTGCGTCCGCGCGTCATCCGCTCGTAGCGGAAGCATTGCGCCGTCGTGAACCAGCGCAAGGGAAAGGTGAGCGACCCTTGACGGGCGGCAATCATGCGGGCGAGTGTCGGCGTCATTTCCGGGCGCAGTGCCAGATCACGGCCGCTCTTGTCCTGGAAATGATAGATCTGGTCGACAATCTCCTCGCCGGCTTTTCGTTTCAGCAGCTCAAGGCTTTCAACCACGCAGGCATCGTATTCACTGAATCCCGATCGCAGTGCCGCCTGCCGCCAGGCGTCAAAAACCCGGTTGCGCAGCCGCATATCCTCGGGATAGAAATCGCGCATGCCGCGCGGGGGACCGAAATGAGTGGAAGATGCCATGTTGACTGACCGCGTCAGGCGGACGGGGTGATGTTCCTGGCGCTCGCCACGCGCTCGCGCATAAGCTTGCCCGCCCGAAAACGGACGACATTGTGCTCCGGGATCGGGACCGGGACACCGGGGTTGTTCGGGTTGCGACCGACGCGCTCCTTGCGACGGCAGACGTCAAACACGCCGAACTCGCGGAACTCGACATGCTGTCCTTCCGCCACGGCATCCGTGATGTAATCGAGTGTTTTCTGGACAATCGCGAACACATCCTGCTGCGGGATGTTGGTCTCCTTCGAAATTCTTACAACCAGATCACGTTTGGTCATCGTACTGCTCCTCGTTTTGTGGCACCCTCAACGTCAACGTCTGGCACCCTTGCTGCCCGCCCTCTAAATTCACTGCGAAGTTCATACTATCAAGGCACCGTGCAATGCAAGCCCAAATCTGCCAGCGCCCCGAGAATCATCACCAGAGGCTCTTGCGAAACCCCTCGCTGTGCCCGCTTGAAGCCGGGCACAGCGAGGGGTTTTGCAAAGTATAATGCTTCAGCTCCGAACCAACGGAACGTCTGGCATATCCACCCC